>JAXDHK010000187.1:0-2814 GCA_034664545.1 Solirubrobacteraceae bacterium | reverse complement strand
CGGCGATCCCGCCCCCTCCAGCCGACCGGGCGGCGGTCACCCGGTGGATCTCGGAGCTCGCGGCGATCGGCAAGCTCGTGACCCGGGCCGAGGGCCAGGTGAGTCGGAACGACCTGGTCGGGGCGGTCAAGTCCGAGCAGGACATCCAGGGGGCGAGCATCGACCCGGTGGCCTTCGCCAAGGACTACGGGTTGAGCTCCTGCTCGAGCCTCGCCACCTAGCCGGCCGGTCGACCGGCTCCGGGTGAGCACTGGCGTCCGGATCTCGCCGACCTACCGGGCGGTGATGGCGATCAGCTCGCCGGTCGTCCGGGGGTGGGGCCGCCTCGAGGTCACCGGCCTCGAGCACCTCCCGGAGCGGGGCCCGGTCCTGCTGGCGGCCAACCACGACAGCTACTGGGATCCGGTGGCCGCCGGGGTGGCGGCGATCGGCCGGCGTCAGATCCACGCCCTGGCCAAGTCCTCGCTCTGGAAGATCAAGGGCATCGACCGAATCCTCGACGGGATGGGGCAGATCCCGGTCGAGCGGGGGGCCGGCGACGCCGCGGCCCTCGACCGGGCGATCCGGGAGCTCCGGGCCGGCGCCTGCATCGGGGTCTTCCCCGAGGGGACCCGGAGCAAAGGGCGGGTGCTCCGGGCCCGGAGCGGCCTCGGCCGGCTGGCCCAGGCGGTGCCCGAGGCCGAGGTGGTCTGCTGCGCGATCGCCGGGACGACCGACGTCCCCCGCTTCCCCCGCCGCCCCCACCTCCGGGTCACCTTCTTCCGGCCGGCCGGCGGCGGCCTCGGGGAGGACGAGACGGCGGCGGCGTTCACCGCCCGGCTCCTCGCCGAGCTCCGCGACCGCTCGCCGGTCATGGCCTCGGGACGCCGCCGGCGTTCACGGCCAGACTCCTGACCGAGCTCTGCCACCGTACGCCGGTCGCGGCCGCGGGACGGCGTCCGCGCGGGCGGCGGCACCGCGGTCGGCTGACGCGCGCGGGTCAGCCGAGCGACGAAGGCGCGTAGGAGCCGTCTGATATGTCGCTTGACAACATGTCGGTGAGCGATCTATAGTCGGGACGTGGAGCTACGCGCCCCGAGCTACTTCGGCCTCGCGGCGCTGATCGACGGCCCGCTCCACGGGTACGCGATCGTGCGCCGGGCCGCCGAGCTCAGCGACGGCGCCGTGCGCCTGTCCACCGGGACGCTCTACGGACTGCTCGAGCGAGCCCTCGCCGACGGTCTCGTCGTCGCCGGCCAGCCCTATGTCGAGGGCGGCCGGACCCGCCGCGACTATGCCCTGACCGCGGTCGGCCGGGCCATGCTCGAGACCGAGGCCGAGCGGATGGCTCACGCCGCACGGACGGTGTCCCGGCGCCTGCGGGCGACGGCGACGCCGTCGACACCCGGATGACACCCGACCGGGCCCCACCGGCCCCAGACGACGCCGGCACCGGCCCAACGGCGCCCGACGAGGTTCCCGCGGCCGCAGACGACCCCGGCCCGACGACCCGAGAGCGGACGGGCCGCTTCGCCCTCGGGGCCTATCCCCTGGACGCTCGCCGGGCCCGGGGCGAGGAGATGCTCGGGACCCTGCTCGACGCGAGCGACGGGTCGGTCGGTCGGTTCGGGCGGGAGATCGGCGGCCTGGTTCGGGCGGGCCTGGGCGAGCGGGCGGCCCGGGTGGCCGGGGCCGGGGCCCGCCGGCTCATCGCCGACGGGTTCTGCCTAGCCGGCGTCTGGGCAATGACGCTCGACCTGAGCGTCCTCCTCGCCCAGCGGGTCCGGGGCGAGCAGGATGCTCTGCTGGCCCCGGGGTCGATCGCCCTGCTCGGCCTGGCCCTGGCCGTGGCCCTGGTCGGACACGACCGGCTGGCCGGAGCCGGCGTACTGGCCTGGACCGCACTCCGCATGCCCGGCCTCGTTGACCACCACCCCGGCCTCGGCCGACTTGCCGCTTCGGAGATCCCGGGTCTCGTCGTCTACTCGGTGATGCTCGTGGCTCCCCGGCGTCGCCGGCCGGATGTCCGACGACTCGGGTGGCTCGCCGTGCCGGCCGCCCTGGTCGCCGTGTTCGGCTCGCCGTCGATCAGCGACCACGCCGGGCCGATCGAGCTCGGACTTCTCGGAATCCCGGCCCTGGCGCTCGTGGCGACCGCCGCCGCGATGCTTTCGACGGATCCCCGGCTCGCGATTGCCGGTGCCGTGTGGGCGACGAGCCTCGGGTTCGGCGTCGCCCTGCGCATCCCGAGGACTTCCGCCGCGGCCGCCGCCCTGCTCATCACCCTCGCCCCAGCCGTGGTCGCCTTCGCCGTGGTCCGGACCCGCCGCCTCCAGCGACGCGCCGCGATTCCCTGAGCCCGGCCCCCGGCGACGAGAGGGTGCGTCTCGCCGCCGGGGTCCGGCACTCACGGTCGGTCAGCAAACCGTGATCGAGTTCACCGGGTAGAAGTCGACGTCCCAGGCGTAGCTGTAGGACTGGAAGCGCCGGAGGATCGTGCCGGTCCCGTTGTAGCCTGACCAGAACGTGGTGGTCACGGCGCCGGTCTGGTTGTCGACGTAGGAGCCGTGGTGGGTGACCCAGTTGGAGAGATTGTAGGTCAGGCAGTGGACGTAGTCGGCGTCAGGATGGCCGCTGTGGTTGTTGTAGTAGGCGCCCTTGTAGAGACACAGGTGCCCCGACCGGCACCCCTCGAGCGTCGCGGCCGAAGCCGGGGTGACGGTCGACAGGACGCCCACCATGGCGGCGATCGACGCCAGTCCGAGAACTGCGAACCTTCGGACGCCGGTTGGTCGCCGGACTCGATGTGACCTCATATGAATCCCCTGCCTTCTG
>JAXDHK010000186.1:0-5181 GCA_034664545.1 Solirubrobacteraceae bacterium | reverse complement strand
CGATTGCCACCGCGTGGAGGCGACAGCGCCGCCCGGTGGTGATCGCGGCGAGCTGACCAGGTCGGGCGTATCCTCGCCCCGTGATCCTCGCCATCGACCAGGGGACGACGGGGACGACGTGCCTCGTGTTCGACTCCGACGGGGAGCTCGCCGGCCGGGGGTACCGGGAGTTCTCCCAGTCCTTTCCCCGGCCGGGCTGGGTCGAGCATGACGCCGAGGAGATCTGGCAGGTCACCCGGGCCGTCGCCGGGGTCGCCCTCGCCGACGCCGGGATCGCCCGGGGCGAGCTCGAGGCCGTCGGGATCACCAATCAGCGGGAGACCATCGTGGTCTGGGACCCATCCACCGGCCGGCCCCTCCACCCGGCCCTGGTCTGGCAGGACCGCCGGACCGCGGACCGGTGCCAGGCGCTCCGGGCGGCCGGGCACGAGGCGCTTGTCCGCGAGCGGACCGGGCTCGTCCTCGATCCCTACTTCTCGGCCACCAAGATCGAGTGGCTCCTCGCCCACGTCGACGGCCTGGGCCAGCGCGTCCGGGACGGCCGGGCCGTGTTCGGGACGATCGACGCCTGGCTCGTCTTCAAGCTGACCGGCGAGCTCTCGACCGACCCGTCGAACGCCTCCCGGACGCTCCTCTACGACATCGTCCGGGGGGTCTGGGACCCGGAGCTGCTCGACCTCTTCGGGGTCCCCGAGTCGGCGCTCCCCGAGGTCCGTCCGAGCATCGGGCCCCGCGGCCGATCCCGCCCGGACGCGCTCCATGGCCACCAAGTCGAGGTGTGCGGCGTGGCTGGGGACCAGCAGGCCGCGCTCTTCGGCCAGGCCTGCCTCGACCCCGGGATGGGCAAGAACACCTACGGGACCGGCTCCTTCGTCCTCGTCAACGCCGGGAGCCGGCCCCCGCCTCCGGCGCCCGGCCTCCTGACCACCGTCGCCTGGGGGATCGGCGACCGCCTCCTCTACGCCGTCGAGGCGACGATCTTCGTCACCGGGGCCGCCGTCCAGTGGCTCCGGGACGGGCTCGGCCTGATCGGCGCGGCTTCCGAGACCGAGGCCCTGGCCGCGTCGCTGCACTCGAACGACGGCGTCTATTTCGTCCCGGCGCTCACCGGTCTCGGCTCCCCCCACTGGGACCCCCACGCCCGGGGGACGATCGTCGGCCTGACCCGCGGGAGCGGCCGGGCCCACCTGGCCCGGGCGGCGCTCGAGGCCATGGCCTACCAGACGCTCGACGCCGTCCGGGCGATCGAGGACGCCGCGGACGCCCGTCTGCCCGAGCTCCGGGTCGACGGCGGGGCGAGCGTCAACCGCTGGCTGATGCAGTTCCAGGCCGACATCCTCGGGGTGCCCGTGGTCGTCCCCGAGGTCTCCGAGACCACGGCCGCCGGTGCTGCCTCGCTCGCCCGGGTCGGGGCCGGCCTCGGGACGCTCGACCGGGTCCGGACGGGCTGGCGCGAGCGCGACCGCTACCACCCGGCGATGGATCCGGATCTCCGGGCCGAGCTCGTCGCCGGATGGCACGACGCGCTCGGGCGGGCGACCCCCGGGCGCGGGTAACCTCAGGCCGTGCCCGACGTACCGATAGTCGAATGACTCCGCCCCTGGCCCAGATGAAGGAGCAGGTCTACCGGGACCCGCGACCGAAGGAGTACTTCGACCCGTTCCACCACCGGTCGCGGACCCGCGAGCCCAACTGGGTCTACGAGCTGGTCCGGGTGATCACCTCGGTCTACGCGTACACCCTCCTGCGCACCCGGTCGATCGCCGCCGAGAAGGTGCCCGCCCGGGGCCACGCGATCCTCGCCCCCAACCACTTCTCGTTCATGGACCACTTCCTCCTCGGGTGCTACATCCGCCGGAAGGTCCGCTTCATGGCCAAGTCCCAGCTCTTCACCGGTCCGATGAAGTGGGTCTACAGCCACGGCGGGGTGTTTCCCGTCCGCCGGGGGGCCCGGGACGAGGAGGCGTTCACCACCGCCGAGACCATCCTCGGCCGGGGCGGGGTCGTCGCCATGTACTGCGAGGGCGGCCGGTCGCGCACCGGCGAGCTCCAGGACCGGGCCAAGCCCGGGATCGGGCGGCTCGCGCTCGAGTCGGGGGCCCCGGTCGTCCCGGTCGCGATCCACGGGTCGGCCGCGATCCGCGACTGGAAGCGGCTCCGGTTCCCCCGGGTCAGCGTCCACTACGGCGACGCCCTCCACTTCGCCCGGGAGGCCGGGGCTCCCCGGGAGCGCCACCAGGAGGTGGCCGACGAGATCTTCGCCGCCATCCGGGGCCTCTACGAGGAGCTCGACGAGCACGGCCACGTCGCCATCGCCCGCGGCGCCCGCCGGAGCCGGCGGGCCCGGACGAGCCTCTCCCAGCGCTGAGACGGAGGGAGGCCTCCCGGGCGGGCGGGTTCGCTCGCAGACCTTGACCCCGGCCGGGACCTGGCATAGCATCGGGCCCGACGGAAGCCGGGGGGCACGTATGACGACGGTCGATCAGGAGAGAGAGTCTCGGGTTGGTGCGCCGGCCCGACCGTCGGCGGTCCGACGCCGGGTTGTCGTCCCGATCGTCGCTGTCCTCGCCCTCGTCCTGGGCGGGCTCCTCGTCGAGGCCGCCGCCGGGGCGGTCCCGTCCCAGGACATCGCCTCGTCCGGACCCCTGACCCATGTCTTCGTCGGCAACGATCTCAGCTGCCAGGTCGCCCACGCCGGCGATACCGTCTACGAGCTGTACCCGCCCGGCGCGGCCCCGGCCGACTGCGGGACGCTCGTGTTCGCCGCAGGCACGCTCTACGCCCCGGACTTCGCCAACCATGACGGCACGGCGACGGGTGGCCTCGGCGCGACGACGCCGTACACGCCGGTCAGCCAGACCCCGGTCACCGGGGCCGGGACTCGGGCCTCGCCGTTCACGGTGGTCACCGTCGTCGATCTCGGGACCACCGGCCTGCGGATCACCCAGACCGACAGCTACGTGATCGGTGACGAGTTCTACCGGACCGACGTGACCCTGGCCAACACGACGGCGGCCGACGTGCCGGCGCTGATCTATCGCGGCGGCGACTGCTTCCTCCAGGGCTCCGACTCGGGCTTCGGGTTCACCTCCCCGGCCGAGGGAGCCGCCGGGTGCTCGGCCAACGCCAACAACACCCCGCCGTCGCGGATCGAGGAGTGGCTGCCGATCACCGGCGGGAACACGTTCCTCGAGGACGGGTTCTCCACCGTCTGGGCGGCGATCGGCGCCCACGGGCCGCTGGCGAACACCTGCCAATGTGACGCGGCGATCGACAACGGCGCGGCCATCGCCTGGGCCGTCACCGTGCCCGCCGGCGGCCAGGTCACGCGCTCGCAGGTCACGGCCTTCTCCCCCACCGGCGTCATCCCCACGCCCCCACCCGACGTCTCCGGGGTGAGCCCGGCCTCCGGTCCTCAGGCGGGCGGGACGACGGTCACGATCACCGGGACGAACCTCACCGGCGCGACCGGGGTCGCCTTCGGCTCGGCGCCGGCCGCCAGCTTCACGCTCGACAGTCCGACCCAGATCACCGCGGTGGCGCCCCCGGGGACCGGCACGGTCGACGTCGTCGTGACCACGCCGAACGGCACGAGTGCGGTCGGTGCTCCAGATCGCTACACCTACACCCCGCCACCGCCCGCCGTCTCCGGGTTGAGTCCCTCGTCCGGGCCGGAGGCGGGGGGGACGACGGTGACGATCACCGGGACGAACTTCACCGGCGCGACCGGGGTCGCCTTCGGCTCGGCGCCGGCGGCCAGCTTCACGCTCGACAGTCCGACGCAGATCACCGCGGTGGCGCCCCCGGGGACCGGCACGGTCGACGTCGTGGTGACCACGCCGAGTGGCCTGAGCGCGGCGGGCCCCCCGGATGCCTTCGCCTACACCACGGCGGGCCCGCCGCCGCCGGGGTCCCCGGTCGTCTCGAGCCTGGCTCCGGCTTCAGGCCCGACGACCGGCGGCGGCGGGGTCGTCGTCTTCGGCAGCGACCTCGGCGGGGCGACCGCGGTCCACTTCGGAGCCGTGGCGGGGACGGTGCTCGGTGTCAACGCCGCCGGCACGCAGTTGACTGCGCTCGCGCCTCCCGGGAGCGGCACGGTCGCCGTCACGGTGACGACCCCGCGCGGGACGAGCCCGCCGACCGGCGCGAGCACCTACTCCTACGTGCCCCCGACCACCGGGACGTCGACCGCCACCCCGGGGGGGACGACCGGCGCCACGACGGGCGCTACGACCGGGGGCACCGCTACGGGCGATACGACCGGCGGCACCACGACCGCAGGGACGACGACCGGGACGCCGGGCAGCGTCACGCAACCGGTGCTCCATACCTCGGCGCCGAAGGTGATCAGCAGCTCGAGTGCCGAGTTCACGGCGACGATCAACCCGGAAGGGCTGCCGACGACGATGCACTTCGACTACACGGCGGAACTGCCCGGGGGGGCGAGCGCGGCGGCGGTCACCTACGACGCCCACACGCCCGAGCAGCCGGTCGGGTCGGACTTCGCCGACCACACGGTCACCGCGACGGTGGCGAGTCTCCTGCCGAACAGCACCTACCACGTGCGGGCGGTGGCGGCGAACTCGGCCGGGGTGGCGCCGAGTCCGGACGCTACGTTCAAGACGGCGGCCGATCCGCCGCCGCCCCCGCCGGTGTTGGGCAAGGAGGTCAATGCCCAGCCGGTGAGTGGGACGGTGTTCGTGTTGTTGCCGGGGGCCGGGCATGTCGCGCAGGCGCATGCGAGCTTGGCGAAGGGTGTGGGGTTCATTCCGTTGACCGAGGCCCGCCAGTTGCCGGTGGGGACGATCTTCGACGCGTCGGCGGGGGTGGCCCGGTTGACGAGTGCGACGGTGGTCAAGGGCAAGCCCCAGACCGGCGACTTCGGGGGCGGCGTGTTCAAGGTCCTCCAGAACCGGCGGGAGCGGGGGTTGACCGAGCTTGACCTGGTCGTCTCGGCGGCGACGGCCAGGACGTGTCCGACGGTGGGCAAGGCGGCGCGGGCGGCGGCGAGGAAGGCGCTGCCGAAGGCGGTTCTCAACCTTTTGCGGGGGAGTGACAGCAAGGGCAAGTTCCGGACCAAGGGCCGGTTCAGCTCGGCGACGGTGCGGGGGACGGTGTGGACGACGAGCGATCGGTGCGACGGGACGTTGACCACGGTCAAGCGGGGCAGCGTCGTGGTCA
>JAXDHK010000185.1:0-5280 GCA_034664545.1 Solirubrobacteraceae bacterium | reverse complement strand
TGACCGAGGCCGAGACGGCCAAGCTCATGCGGATGGAGGACGAGCTCCACAAGCGCGTCATCGGACAGCACCCGGCGATCGAGGTCGTCTCCAAGGCGATCCGCCGGTCCCGGGCCGGGCTGAAGGACCCCAAGCGACCGACCGGGTCGTTCGTCTTCCTCGGGCCGTCCGGCGTCGGGAAGACCGAGCTCGCCCGGACCCTGGCCGAGTTCCTCTTCGGCGACGAGGACGCCATGACCCGGATCGACATGTCCGAGTACATGGAGAAGCACGCCGTCTCCCGGCTCGTCGGGTCGCCCCCCGGCTACATCGGCTACGACGAGGGCGGTCAGCTGACCGAGGCGGTCCGGCGCAAGCCCTACTGCGTGCTCCTGCTCGACGAGATCGAGAAGGCCCACCCCGACGTGTTCAACATCCTCCTCCAGATCCTCGAGGACGGCCGGCTGACCGACGCCCAGGGGCGGACGGTCGACTTCCGCCACGCGATCGTGATCATGACCTCGAACATCGGGGCCGCCGAGATCGCCCGGAACACGCCGCTCGGGTTCGCGGTCTCCGACGACGAGACCGGGATCACCTACGAGGACATGAAGAACCGGATCATGGGCGAGCTGAAGAAGGTCTTCCGTCCGGAGTTCCTCAACCGGATCGACGACGTCATCGTCTTCCACAAGCTCCAGAAGGACGAGATCAAGCAGATCATCGAGCTCCTCCTCCTGCGCATCCGCAAGTCGATGGCCGACCGCGAGCTCCAGCTCGACCTCTCCGACGGGGCCAAGGACCTGCTCGTCGAGAAGGGCTGGGACCCGTCGATGGGCGCCCGCCCGCTCCGCCGGGCGATCCAGCGGTTCATCGAGGATCCCCTGGCCGACTTCGTCCTCCGGGCCGAGGTTCCGGCCGGGTCCACGGTCGTCGTCGACCCGGCGCCCGAGGGCGAGGACCCCGAGGTCCGCCTGACCGTGGTCAAGCCCAAGAAGGCCAAGACCCCGGTCGGGGTCGGTGCCGAGGGCGGGATGGCCGACGACGACGACGACGCCGATCGGCCGAGCCTCGAGCCGGCGCCCGACGACGCCGACGACGCCGAGAAGTAGCCGCCCTGCTCTCCGAGCAGCACCCCGCTCCGGCTCCGGTCGGCGACGCCCCGGCCGGAGGCGTCCCGAACGCCGTGGTCGAGATCAAGGTCCGCGACGACGGTCCCTACAAGGTGACCGGCCCGGTTCGCCTCCTCGACGCCGACGGGACCGAGTTCGAGCTTCCCGAGGGCAAGGCGATCGCCCTCTGCCGGTGCGGTCGCTCGGAGACCAAGCCGTTCTGCGACCGGGCCCACCGCGACTGCGGATTCGAGTCCCGGGAGCGGGTCCCCACCGGCTGAGCTGACCTCCCGGCTCAGGCCGGGCGGCGCCGACGGGGCCGGACGGGTCAGGCCGGGGCGGCGGCGACGCGGGCGGCGGTCGCGCAGGCTCAGGCCGCGGCCGCGGCGGCGGCGACGGGGGCGGCGGTCGCTCAGGCTCAGGCCGCGGCGGCGCTGACGGTGTCGACGATCAGGACCGAGCACGAGGCCCGCTCGGCCACGGTCCCGGGGACGCTGTCGCTCGGGCGGCGAGCCCCCCGCATCCCCCGGTTGCCGACGATCACGAGGCCGGCGTCGGTCTCGGCGGCGACGTCGACGATCACCCGGGCCGGAGGGCCCTCCCGGGCCACGCAGGCGATCGGGATGCCGGCGGCCTCGGCCTGCTCGCGGGCGTCGTCGAGCAGGCTCCGAACCGCCGAGTTCGCCTGGACCCGCCAGGCGACGTCGCTCGGGGCGTCCCGCCCGATCGCGTGGAGCTCCCGGCCCCGGCCGACCCGGCGGTAGGCGGACACGACCACGAGCTCGCTCCCGAGGGCCCGGGCGAGGCCGACGGCGGTCCGGAGCGCCCGCTGGGCCGTGCCCGAGTCGTCCAGGCCGACGACGATGGGCCGGCCGATCAGCTCGCGTGCTTCGATCATGTGAGCACCGTACGAGGTGAGCGCACACGTGTCACGGGACCGGCCGTACAAGCCGCTTCGACGCCCCGGCGCCCGGGGTCGGGCGTGAGTACCGTCGGGACCGGTCCGTAAGCTCGCCGGATGGCCCGCTCCGCCCCCGTCCACGTCTGCTCTGCCTGCGGCCACCAGGAGCCGCGCTGGCACGGGCGGTGTCCCGGGTGCGGGGAGTGGAACACCCTGGTCGAGGAGCGGCCCCCGGCCGCCGGGCGGGGGAGCACCGCCGCCCGCAGGACCCGGCGGCCCCCGGCCCCGGTCGCCCTGTCCGACGTCCTCGCCCCGGCCGTCCCCCGCCTCCGAACCCGGATCGGCGAGCTCGACCGGGTCCTCGGCGGGGGGATCGTCCCCGGGTCGGTCGTCCTCCTCGGCGGGGCCCCGGGCATCGGCAAGTCGACCCTGACCAACCTGGCCCTCGGCAACCTGGCGGCCGGCGGGCACCGGACGCTCTACGTCTCGGGCGAGGAGTCGACCCAGCAGGTCCGCCTCCGGGCCGAGCGCCTCGGGCCGGGCGCGCTCGAGGTCCCGGCGGTCGCCGAGACCGATCTCGAGGTCGTCCTCGCCACCCTCGAGCAGGAGCTCCCCGAGGTGTGTGTGATCGACTCGGTCCAGACCCTCGGGTCGGCCGAGCTGACCGGCGCCCCCGGGTCGGTGGGTCAGGTCCGGGAGGTGGCCGCCCGGATCGTCGAGGTCGCCAAGCGCCGGGCGATCGCCGTGATCCTCGTCGGGCACGTCACCAAGGACGGGGGCCTCGCCGGGCCCCGGGTCCTCGAGCATCTCGTCGACTGCGTCCTCCAGTTCGAGGGCGAGCGCGAGCGGTCCTACCGGACGCTCCGGGCGGTCAAGAACCGGTTCGGGTCGACCAACGACGCCGGGGTCTTCGAGATGCACCAGGGCGGACTGGTCGAGGTCCTCGACGCCTCGGCCCGGTTCGTCGAGGCCGCGACCCGGGCTCCGGGGAGCGTCGTCCTGGCCGCGATGGAGGGGACCCGGCCCCTGCTCGTCGAGGTCCAAGCCCTCGTCTCCTCCTCGGAGCTGATCCCGCCCCGGAGGGTGGTCAACGGCCTCGACCGCAACCGCCTCGCCCTCGTCCTCGCCGTCCTCGCCCGGCACGGCGGGGTCCCGCTCGGGAGCTCGGACGTCTTCGTCAACGTGGTCGGCGGGGTCCGGATCGACGAGCCCGGAGCCGACCTGGCCGTCGCCCTGGCCGTCGCCGGGGCCGCCCGAGGGAGCCCCCTCGGCCCGCCCGGCTCGACCACCCCGGTCGGGGCGTTCGGCGAGCTCGGCCTGACCGGGGAGCTCCGGTGGGTCGGCCACCCCGAGCGCCGGATCGCCGAGGCCCGGAAGTTCGGCCTCCATCCGATCGTCGGACCCCCGGGATCGGGGGGTGACGAGGCGCCGACGCTCCGAGCCGCCCTCGGCCTCGTGCTCCCCGGGCGCCAGGCCCGAGCCCGGGCGGCGTAGCCTCGACCTCGGCGGCCGGGCGGCGGGCACGACGGGGTGGACCGGTGGGCCGGGAGCCTCGGCGGGCCGCCGGCGACCGATCGGCCGGGCCGTCGAGGGCGTCGTCGGCGACGGGCGGCACCGGCTGCCGAGGGGGTCGGGGGGGCTCGACCGAACCGGGCCGGTGGGTGCTCCCGGGCCGTCCCCGGCCGATCCGAGGCCGGCAGGGACCCCGCCCGAGCGCGTGTCGACCCGCAGCCGCTCCGAAAAATAGCCATATTGCAGGGTTAAATGGCCGCTAAATCACGCTAAAATGCGTGGCGGCATGGCGACTCGATCAATGGATGAGCTTCACGACATCGATTCGCGGCAGGACCCCCGGCTGGTCAGGGCGCTCGAGATGGTCGCGCCCGGGACGGCCCTCCGGGAGGGCATCGACAACATCCTCAATGCCCGGACCGGAGGCCTCCTCGTCGTCGGCGAACCCGAGGAGATGGCGTTCCTCTACTCGGGGGGGATCAAGCTCGACACCGACTACACCCCGGGCCTCGTCTACCAGCTGGCCAAGATGGACGGGGCGATCACGCTCAACGCCAACGCCACCAAGATCGCCATCGCCAACGTCCAGCTGATGCCCGATCCGACGATCCTCTCGCTCGAGACCGGGATGCGCCACCGGACGGCCGAGCGCGTCTCCAAGCAGACCGACGCCCTCGTGATCGCCATCTCCCAGCGCCGGGAGGTCATCTCGCTCTACGTCGACGGGGCCAAGTACATCCTCGAGGACATCCCCATCGTCCTGGCCAAGGCCAACCAGGCCCTCGGGACCCTCGACAAGTACCGCGCCCGCCTCGACCAGGTCTCGACCCGGCTGACCGCGCTCGAGTTCGAGGGGGGAGGGACGCTCCACGACGTCCTCACCGTCCTCCAGCGGGCCGAGCTCGTCACCCGGATGGCCGTCGAGATCGAGCGCTACATCGTCGAGCTCGGGAGCGAGGGCCGCCTGATCGAGATGCACCTCGAGGAGACCATGGTCGGGACGGCCGCCGAGAAGGCCGCCCTCGTCCACGACTACATCGCCGAGCACACCGACGAGGCGTTCGCCCGGGTGCTCGACCAGATCGGCCGGCTCGCCCACCAGGACCTGCTCGACTTCGGGCGCCTAGCCGAGCTGCTCGGATATGACCGCAAGCTCAACACGCTCGATTACCCGGTCGCCGCCCGGGGCTATCGCATCCTCGGCCGGATCCCCCGCCTCCCCAAGCTGATCGTCACCAGCATCGTCCGGGAGTTCGGCGGCCTCGACGAGCTGCTCGGGGCCATCGACACCGACCTCGAGAACGTCGACGGGGTTGGGGAGATCCGGGCCAAGGACATCCGCGAGGGCCTTCGCCGGCTCCAGGAGATCAACCTCGTCGACCGCTACCTACAGACCTGAAGCAACGTCGCACGCTCTGCCGCCGGTCGCTAAACAAGGAGGAACACCATTCCGCAAGCAATCGAAGACCACCTGCTGGAGGACGATCTCGAGCCGGAGCGCGAGCTCGAGTACATCGAGTTCGAGCTCGGTGACAACGTCGTCTATCCCCACCACGGGGCCGGCAAGGTGCAGGGCAAGGAGATGAAGGAGATCTTCGGGAAGACGCGCGAGTACCTGACGATCAAGATCCTCCACAACGACATGACGGTGATGGTCCCGACCGAGAACGCCGCCCTCGCCGGACTCCGGCGCGTGATCGACGAGGAGACGGTCAAGAAGGTTCTGTTCGTGCTCCGGGACGACGTCTCCGAGATGCCGAAGAACTGGAACCGCCG
>JAXDHK010000184.1:0-3533 GCA_034664545.1 Solirubrobacteraceae bacterium | reverse complement strand
CGACGATCCCCCGGTGCTCGTCGATCGCCTCGGGGTTGACCTCGGCCACGACGAGCGGGATGTCGGCCTGCATCCGCCACTGGGAGGAGTTGTCGATCACCAGGCAGCCGGCGGCGGCGAAGCGGGGCGCCCACTCGGCGGAGACGGTCGACCCGGCCGAGAAGAGGGCGACGTCGAAGCCCTGGATCGTCTCGTCGGTGAGCGCTTGGACGACGCCCGAAGGGAGCTCCCGGCCGGCGGAGCGGGCGGAGGCGAAGGGGACGATCTCGCTGGCCGGGAACGAGCGCTCGGCCAGGACGTCGAGCATCACCGTGCCGACCGCCCCGGTCGCCCCGACCACGGCGACCCGGTACCCGCCGCCGGGGGTCATCGGCTGCCCCCGTCGGGGCCGAAGGGATCCTCGAGCTCGGCGTCGCCGGAGAGGCCGAAGGCGTCGTGGAGGGCCCGGACGGCCTCGGGGACCCGGTCGAGCACGATCACGCAGGAGATCTTGATCGGGGAGGTCGCGATCATCTCGATGTTGATCCCGGCCTCCCCGAGGACGGTGAACACCTTGGCGGCGACTCCGGGATGGCTGCGCATCCCGGCGCCGACGATCGACACCTTGCCCATGGCCTCGTCGGTGGCGACCTCCTCGATCCCGAGCTCGCCGACGACGCGGTCGAGGGCCTGGCGGGCGTCGCGGAGGTCGTCGGCCGGGACGGTGAACGACATGTCGGCCCGGCGCCCGCCGGAGACGGGCTCGTTCTGGATGATCATGTCGACGTTGACGTTGGCGTCGGCGAGGATGGTGAAGATGCGCCCGGCGATGCCCGGCTGGTCGGGGACGCCGAGGAGCGTGACCCGGGCTTCGCCGGTCGAATGGGTGACTGCTGTGACGAGTGGTCGTTCGATCGTGTCCGCCTCTCCGAGGACAACGGTACCGGGCCCGTCGTCGAAGCTCGATCGGCAGTGGATCCGGACGCCGTGGGTCCGGGCGTACTCGACCGACCGGAGCTGGAGGACGCCGGCCCCGGAGGCCGACATCTCGAGCATCTCCTCGAAGGAGACGACCGGGAGCTTCCGGGCGTTGGGGACGATCCGGGGATCCGCGCTGAAGACCCCGGCGACGTCGGTGTAGATCTCGCACTCCTCGGCCCCGACCGCCGCGGCCACGGCCACGGCCGTCGTATCCGACCCGCCCCGGCCGAGGGTGGTCACGTCCTGGGCGGTCGAGACGCCCTGGAAGCCGGCGACGAGGACGATCTTGTCCTCCTCGAGGGCCCGGATGATCCGGGCGGCCCGGACGTCGAGGATCTTCGCCTTGGTATGCGACGTGTCTGTCACGATCCCGGCCTGTGAACCGGTCAGGGAGATGACGCCGTGCCCGAGGTCGTTGATCGCCATCGCGCATAGGGCGCAGGAGATCCGCTCGCCGGTCGACAGGAGCATGTCCATCTCCCGGGGGTGGGGGGCCGGGGAGACCTCGGCGGCCATCGCGATCAGCTCGTCGGTCGTCTTGCCCCGGGCCGAGAGGACGGCGACGACCCGGAAGCCCGCCCGCCGCTTCTCGACGATCCGGCGGGCGGCGCGCTTGAGCCGGTCGGCGTCGGCGACCGAGGTTCCGCCGAACTTCATGACGACGATGTCCATATCGGCGTCGGAGGATACGTGGTGAGGGGGGGCGGCCGGTCGAGGCGCCGACTCGTCCTCCTGGCCATCCTTATCGCCGCGCTGGCCGGAGCCGGGCTCGCCGTCATCCAGGGACCGTCCCACCCGAAGGCGCTCCCCCAGGGGGGCTCCCGCTTCGGGGCCGCGACCACCGTCCATGCCGGGGAGTCGCTGATCGACGCCCTCGCCCCCCTCCTGGCCACCGATCCGGGCCGGGCGGTGGGGACCCGGGCGCTGACCGCGGAGGTCGCCCGGCGCCTGGCCCAGCTCTTCGTGATCGGGATCGACGGGACGAGCGTCACCCCGGCGACCCTCTCCCGCCTGCGCGCCCACGACTGGGGCGGGGTCGTGCTCGGCCGGCCGAACTTCGCCTCCCAGTCCCAGCTCGCCGGCCTGACCGGGGGGATCCGGGCGGCGCTCCCGACGGCCCCGCTGATCGTCGCCCGGCAGGCCGGCGGCCAGAGCAACGGCTTTCCGGGGATGCCGCCGCGGAGCGAGCCGTCGCTCGGGTCGGCCGGACGGGCCGGGCCGGTCACGGCCGAGGCGCGGCAGGCGGCGAGGGATCTCCGGCCGCTCGGGATCAACGCGACGCTGGCCCCGGTCGCCGACCTGGCGATCCCGGGGGGGCCGGCCGCGGGGCGGGGCTTCAGCGCCGACCCGGCGGTCGTGACGGCGCTCGTCCGGGCGGCGGCCGCCGGCTACCGGGCCGGCGGCCTGATCGCCATGGTCGGCCACTTCCCCGGGGAGGGGGCGGCCAGCCAGGACCCGGCCCAGGGGGCCGCGACGGTCGGGAGCGGGATGGCCGACCTCCAGGCCCGGGACATCAGGCCGTTTGCCGGGGTGGCCCCGACGGCGCCGGTGATCCAGGTCTCCGACGCCCTCTACGCGGCCTTCGACGGGGTCACCCCGGCGACGCTCCTCCCCGACGCGGTGACGCTCCTGCGCGACCGGCTCCGCTTCCAGGGCGTCGTCCTGAGCGGGGACCTCCTGGCGGTGACGGCGGCCACGGGGGGAAGCGTCGCCGACGCGGCGGTCCAGGCCCTCAAGGCCGGGTGCGACCTCCTCTTCCTCCCGGGCGGGGCCACCGACGCCGAGTCGGCCTACAACGCCGTCCTGGCCGCGATCCGCCAGGGCCAGCTCGACCCCCAGGCGATCAGCCGGTCGCTCGGCCGGGTCGCGGGACTGAAGAAGGGCTACGGGGTCGGGTAGGAGCGCCGGGGGGCGACCGGCGGGCTGGTCGGGGTCCGGAGCTCCATCACCACGTGGGGGCCGATCTCGGGGAGCTCGAACTCGTCGGAGGCGACCCGGAACCCGGCCCGGGCATAGACGGACCGGGCCGGTGTCCGGGCGTTGCACCAGACCCGGGATGCCCCGGAGGCGACGGCGTGGCGGACCAGCTCGGCGAGCACCGCTCGACCGAGTCCCCGGCCGCGGGCGGCCGGGACCGTGGCCATGCCCCGGACCCGCCAGGCCCCGGGCTCCCCGTCCGGGAGGACGAAGCCGACGGCCAGGAGCTCCTCCCCGTCGAAGGCGCCGACCGCGTAGCCGGCCGGAGACTCGCGGCTTGCCATCTGCTCGAGCGTCTCGTGCGGGCGGAGGACCGCCTGGCGGAGCGCCCGGGTGGCCTCGAGCGGCACGACCCGGACGACGGGGTCTGGCACGAGGGGAATGGTAGTAAGAGGGGCAACCAGGCTGTCTGATTTATCTGATAGGCTGGGGGACGATGACCCGCATGACGGCCACCGAAGCCGCGCGCGCGTTCTCCGAGGTCCTGAATCGGGTCGGGTCCGGGGAGGAGGTCGAGGTCACTCGCAACGGCGCCCCCGTCGCGGTCATCGGCCCTCCGCGTGCCCGGCTCGTCTCGGGGGCGCGATTCCGCGAGC
>JAXDHK010000183.1:0-2612 GCA_034664545.1 Solirubrobacteraceae bacterium | reverse complement strand
GGCGTCCCGGGCGCGATCCTCGCCGCCCTGGTCACGGCGTCGATCGCCTCGGCCGGCGCCGATCGTCGCCGCCGGGACGCGGCGCTCCTGCGGACCCGGGGCGCCTCGACCCGGAGGCTGGTCGGGGTGGCGCTCGGCGAGACCGCCCTGGCCGCCGGGGGTGGCGTGGCGCTCGGCATCCTCGCGGCCCTCGTGATCGGGTCGACGACGTTCGGGACGACGAGCTTCGGGGCCTCGACCCTCGCGGCCGTGCTCTGGGGCGGGGGAGCCGCCGCCTGCGGCCTGGCCATCGCGGCGGCGGCGATCGCCCTGCCGGCCTGGCGCGACGCGCGCTCGGTGACCGTCGCCGGCCAGCGCGCGACCGTCGGCCGCCGGGACCGGGCGCCGTGGTGGGCCCGCTACGGGCTCGACTTCGGTGCCCTCGCCGGGTCGGCCCTGGTCTACTGGCAGGCGTCTCAGAACGGCTACAGCCTGGTGCTGGCCCCCGAGGGAGTACCCCAGATCTCGGTCAACTGGTACGCCCTGGCGGCGCCGGTGCTCGGGTGGATCGGCGCCGGCCTGCTCGCCTACCGGCTGGCCGACCTCGTCCTCGTCCGCGGGCGGACGCCGCTGGCCCGGGTCCTGCGCCCGATCGGCGGGGAGCTCGCCCCGACCGTCGCCGCGACGATGGCCCGCCAGCGCCGCCTCCTCGCCGGGGCGGTCACCCTCGTGGCGCTGACCGCCGGGTTCGCCGGGTCGACCTCCGTGTTCAACGCGACCTACAACCAGCAGGCCGAGGCCGACGCCCGCCTGAGCAACGGGGCGGACGTGACCGTCACCGAGTCGCCGGGGGTCGTGGTCGGGCCGAACGGCGCCCGGGCGCTGGCGCGGGTGCCCGGCGTCAAGAGCGTCGAGCCGCTCCAACATCGCTTCGTCTACGTCGGCGCCGACCTCCAGGACCTCTACGGGGTGCGGCCGGAGTCGATCCTCGGGGCCGGAAAGCTCCAGAACGGGTGGTTCCAGGGGGGGACGGCCAGGCAGCTGATGGACCGGCTGGGGACCCGGCCCGACAACCTCCTGGTCTCGGCCGAGACGGTCAAGGACTTCCAGCTCCACCCGGGGGACACCGTCCGGCTGCGCCTCCAGGATGGGGTCACCAAGCAGCTGAGGACCGTCCCGTTCCACTACGTCGGGGTGGCCAAGGAGTTCCCGACCGCCCCGAAGGACTCGTTCCTCATCGCCAACCAGCGCTACATCGCCGGGGCGACGGGCAGCGATGCGGTCGGGGCGTTCCTGGTCGCGACCGACGGGGCGGACCCGGCGCGCGTGGCCCGCCAGATTCGGGGGAAGCTCGGGACGAGCGCGGCCGTCACCGACATCGTGACCCAGCGGAAGGTCGTCGGGTCGAACCTGACCGCGGTCGAGCTCGGCGGCCTGACCAAGGTCGAGCTCGGCTTCGCGCTGATCCTCGCCGTCGCCGCCTCGGGCCTGGCCCTCGGGCTCGGCTTCAACGAGCGCCGCCGGTCGTTTGCCATCGCCCGGGCCCTCGGAGCCCGGAGCCGGCAGCTCGGGGCCTTCGTCTGGGGTGAGTCGGCGTTCGTGACCGTCGGCGGGCTCGTGCTCGGCGGGGTGATCGCGGCCGGGATCACCGACATGCTGATCAAGATCCTCACCGGGGTCTTCGACCCGCCTCCGGACCACCTGTCTATCCCGTGGGGCTACCTCGGGGGCGTGCTCGTGGTCACGCTCGGGGCGGTCGCGCTCGCCGGGACGTTGACGCTCCGGGCGCTCCGCCGCCCGGCCATCGAGGATCTGCGCGACCTGTAGGGGCCGGGCGGTTGCGTTGAGGTCGCGGCGGCCGCTACCCGGTAGCCCGGTGGCGCTGGAGCTTGGCGATCCCGTCGGTCTCGATCTGGCGGACCTCGTCGGGGTCGAGGCCGAGCAGGCGGGCGACCGCCTCGATCGGGTGGGGGTCGTCGTCGCCGATCCCGTGGCGAAGCTCGAGCACGCGTCGCTCTGTATCGGTCAGGGCCCCGAGGTCGAGTCCGCCCGCCTCGGCCGAGGTGGGTCGGTCGGCGACCTCGTCCTCGGCGGCCCGCCGGCGATCCTGGTCGTCGCGCCGGCGCTCGTCCTCGGCCGCCGGGTGCTCGATCGAGACCGGGGCCTGGGCCCAGCGCTTGATCGCCTCGACCTCGGTCGGGGACAGGCCGGTCGCCGCGGCCGTCTCGGCCGGGGTCGGATCGCGGCTGAGCTCGGCCGAGAGGGCCTGCTCGGCCTCGTAGATCCGGTTGAGCTTGCCCAGGACCCCCGCCGACAGGCGGATGGTCCGGGACTTCTCGGCGACGGCCCGGGCCATGGCCTGGCGGATCAGGGGCGTCGCGTAGGTCGAGAACTTGAAGCCCTTCCGGTGGTCGAACTTCTCGACCGCCCGCACCAGTCCGATCGTCCCCTCCTGGATCAGGTCGAGGAGGGGGAGGCCCTGCTTGCCGAACGGCTTGGCCAGGGCGACGACCAGGCGGAGGTTGGACTCGACCAGCCGGGCCTTGGCGTCGAGGTCGCCGCGCTCGACCCGCTTGGCCAGCTCGACCTGCTCCCGGGGGGTCAGCTGGGGGGTCTTGGCCATGTCGTTGAAG
>JAXDHK010000182.1:0-31084 GCA_034664545.1 Solirubrobacteraceae bacterium | reverse complement strand
GGCGCGAGGGTGTCGTCAGCGCGGTCGAGCGCGATCTCCACGACGGGAGGCTCGTCGGCTACCGGGTCCCGTCGGTGGTGGCCTCGGCCCGGCGTGGAGGGATCGGCACCCTCCGGTGCGAGCCGATCGCCGGGCTTGCTCTGGAGCCGACCCGCGACGGCCGCCCGACCTGGCGCTGAGCCTCCGGGAGCTGGCGAGGGGGAGCCCGACCGGCGTCGCCCGGCGGCGTGGCCGTCCCACCCCAATCGCCCGGGCGACTCCGCGGCCCCAGCACCGCCGGCGGATGCAGTCGCCCCCCACGACCCGGCAGTCGCCCCGCCGAGATGTGCAGTTCCCCCTGGAAATGGTGCAGTCGACTCGCTGGAGGAGGCGCCCGAGTCGGGGACGCCACCTAGCCTCGGCGCCCCATTCCCGCCCTGCCTCTCGTCCTCGCCTCCCTCCTCCACCGCCGCCGACCGGCATCTCCTTTCCGTGCGTCGCCGCCCCGTCCTCCCCTGGCTCGCCCTCCCGTCGACCCCCGCCTCTCACACGACGCCTCGGCTCTGCCCCCGCTCGGCTCGCCTCGGCAAACGCCCGTCTCGCCTCCCGCCATTCCTCGCCTCCCGCCGGTAGGTCCCGCGGCCCCCACCGGGCGTCCCGATCGCAGCCATCCGGACGGAGCGACTGGCAAGCCCAACGACGACCCGCGAGGAGTGGAGATGAACGCGCTGCCGAGTCCCCGGTCGAGCCAGTCGACGCCGATCTCGCCGCCTCCCCTGACGCGGCTGGGATCGGTCGGTGAAGACCGCGAGGTGGTCGTCCTCGCCGCGGCCTCGGGCTCGGTCCTCGTGGTCGACCGGCGGACGGAAGACGGTTCCGACCCTCGGCTGGTGGCTCAGCTGGCTGCCGACGAGCCGAGGGCCAACGCCGTGATCATCGGCGACCTCTACATGGCGGATGCCCGGCGCCCGACCTGCCGGCCGGTCGAGGCCGAGGACTTCGCCGCGGCCGAGCAGTCGCCCTCCGAGCATGACCCGCCCACCGGCGACCCCGTCCTCGTCGACCGCCACGGGCTCCGCTTCCGGCTGGATCGGCTCCCCAGCGTCGAGCACCGGGTGCCCGAGCTCCGCTGGCTGCGCGAGCCGCCGGACGGCGTCCTCGGCCCCCCCGAGTGCGTCAGCGCCCGCCGGGTCGTCGGCGCTCTGGAGGACTATGAGCCCGTCCGCTCGCTCACGGCCGCCGCGGTCGACCGCCACCGTTACGACCCCGGGGTCTCGGTGGCGACGCTCGGACTCGAGCTCCGCCGGCTCGGCGCCAGCCCGATCGTGCTCAACCGCCGGCTGCGCGAGGCGGTGATCGACGCCAACTCCCGGCGGGGGCTCTCGCTCAGCGCGATCGCCCTCGCCTGTGGTCGGGCCAAGCTCGACCGGCGCGGACGGCATTCGGGCGAGACGAGCTGGCTCGCCCGGCGGGTGGGACTGCTCGCCGACGATCCCGGACATCGACCGAACCCGTGGGTCCACACCGACGTACTCGCGCTGATCGCCCGCAACGGCCTCGGCCTCGCCCCCCACGAGGTCGAGCTTGGGTGACCTGCCCGGGCCCCGCGTGCTCGTCCTCGTCTCCGAGGACTCCGCAGCGGCGATCCTCACCGCCATCGCCGCTTGGGGCGGTGAAAGCCCTCCGGCCGGGACCGGGGATGGAGAACCCGTCGCGGGCCCGCCGCGAAGCTTCGAGCTCCGGGCTCCGGGCCGGGTGATGGCCGGCCCCCCGCCTGACCCGGCGCTCGTGCGGGTGGGTCCTCTCGAGATCGACTCCCGCGCTCGACTCGCGACGCTCGCCGGCCAGCCCCTCGAGCTCACTCGCCGGGAGTACGAGCTTCTGGCCCACCTGGCTGCTGCCCCCGGGCGTGTCTTCACCAAGGGCGAGCTCCTGACCGAGATCTGGGGCCATCCGGTCGGCTCGTCGACCCGGCGCCTGGACACCCTGGTCGCTCGCCTGCGGCGCCGACTCGGTGAGCACCGGGCGCTCCTCGTGACCGTCTGGGGCGTCGGCTACCGACTCGGCTGACCGCCCGCCGCCACGTCGACCACCGGCGCGGCTGACCGCCCGCCGCCACGTCGACCACCGGCTCGGCTGACCGCCCGCCGCCACATCGGCTCCCGGCTCGGCTGACCGCCCGCCGCCCTCCGTCGAGCTCGCCCCGCCCCCTCAGGGAACCCGCGCCGCCCTCCGGGAGCCGCGCCGCCCTCCGTCGAGCTCTCGCCGCGCCCTCCGTCGAGCTCGCCCCGCCCTCCGGGAGCCCGCGCCGCCCTCCGGGGGCCCGCGCCCCCCTTCCGGGAGTGGCCCACTCCACTTGACGTACTCCGTGACGCGCCACTCCGGCGCGGCTGACGGTCGCTGACCGAACCCCCTTCCGCGACCGGGACCCGGCCGCGGTCGTTCCATCGGCGCGCCGTCCGGTGCGCCGCATACACCGACGAAAGGAGCCTCGATGCTCTCGTTGCTCAGCGTGCCCCTCGCCGGGCTCGCCATCACGCTGTTCCTCCGCTGGGCCGGCCTGCGCTGGACCTGGGCCCTCGGCGGACTGATTCTCGGCTGGCCGATCCAGCCGGTGGCCATCGCCTGCGGCCTGGCCGTCGTCGTCGGCGCCCGCTGGCACCGGGCCGACCTCGCCGACGGGGGCGACCTCGCCCAGGCCGCCGAGGCCCGCCGCGGGCCGATCGACGTCCTCCGGGCCTCGGTCGACCGGCGCCGGCCCCTGCTCGACCGGGCGGGGCTCAGCGTCGGCGTCGACGCCGGCGGTGCCCCGGTCCGCATTCCGCTGGGAGAGCGGAGCGGAACCCACACCCTGATCGTGGGGGCCACGGGCTCGGGCAAGACGGTCACCGAGGCGTGGATCGTCGCCCAGGCGATCGACCACGGTCACGGGGCGGTCATCGTCGATCCCAAGGGCGACGCCCTCCTCCGCGCCGAGGCGCGCGCCGCGGCCCTCCGGGCCGGACGCCCCTTCGTCGAATGGACTCCGACCGGTCCGACGATCTACAACCCCTACGCCCACGGCACCGCCAGCGAGGTCGTCGACAAGGCGCTGGCGGCCGAGCCCTATTCCGAGCCCCACTACCTCCGCCAGGCGCAGCGCTACCTGGCCCACGCCGTGCGGACGCTCCACGCCGCCGGCGAGACCGGGAGCCCGGCCCGGCTGGTCGAGCTCATGGACCCCCGGGCCCTCGAGGTGCTCGCCCGCCGCCTGCCCGACGCCGAGCAGGCTCGTCTGACCTGGCGCTACCTCGACGGTCTCGACCCGCGCCAGCGGGCCGGGCTCGCCGGGACGCGGGATCGTCTGGCGATACTCGCCGAGTCCGAGATCGGGCGCTGGCTCGACCCGGCCGGACCCGCCGACGGCGCACCGGTGCTCGATCTGCTCGAGGCCGTCCGCTGGCGGGCGGTCGTCTACTTCCGCCTCGATGCCGACCGGCTGCCGCTCGTCGCCCGGATGCTGGCCGCCGCGATCGTCCAGGACCTCCTCACTGTGGCCGCCTCCCTCCAGGCGGAGCCGGTCCCGACGCTCGTCGCGGTCGACGAGTTCTCGGCGATCGCCCCCGACGGGGTCGCCCGCCTCTTCGGTCGGGGACGCTCGGCCGGGTTCAGCCTGCTCCTGGCCACCCAGGAGCTCGCCGACCTCGCCACCGACTCGAGCGGACCGTCGGCCGGGGGGTCGACAGCCCTCCTCGAGCAGGTCCTCGGCAACCTGGCGACCTTGATCGCCCACCGCCAGGGGGTGCCCGAGTCGGCCGACCTGATCGCGTCGATCGGGGGGACGCGTCCCATCTGGCAGACCAGCCAGGCCGTGGACGCCTACGCCGGAACCGCCCGGGGGACCCGGAGTCGCAGCCGGGAGTACCTGATCCATCCCGACGCAATCAAGACGCTCCCGACCGGGACGGCCGCGGTGATCGTGGCCGGCACCGGCAGCGCCAACATCGCCCGGGTCTTCCACCCCTGACCGGACCGGCTCGATCGGTCTGACCCTCCCCGGGGCGCTCCGGCGCCCGAGATCCCGTCCGGCTCGCCGGTCGATCCCCGACGGGGTCCTCCGGGTCGAGCCGTCCAGCCCCGAGAACAAGGAGTCACCATGACCACCACGAGCAGCACCCCCGCCCACCAGCCGATGCTCGACTGGATTGGCCGGATCGGAGCCGCCGGCGCCGACGAGCTCGCCTGCCGCTTCGGCCTCTCCACCCCCGCCGTCCGGGCTCGGCTCGCCGCCAGCGAGCGGAGCGGCCTCGTCGAGGCGGTGCGCCCGCTCCACGGCCAGCCGGCCGTCTACGTCGCCTCCCGGGCCGGACTCCGGGCCCTCGGGCTCGCGGATCTCGCCCCCTGCCGGGTCAGCCCCGGGGGCTACGCCCACCTCCGCGAGGTGGCCCGGACCGCCGTCGCCCTCGAGCGGGCGCTCCCCGGGGCGGCGGTCGTCGGCGAGCGCGAGCTCCGCGCCTGGGAGCGCGAGGCCCAGCACCCGCTGGCCAGCGCCGAGCTCGGCTTCGCCCCGGGGGGTGGCTACCGGCGCCACCGCCCCGACCTCGTCGTCTGGCCCCAGGGCCGGGCCGGCGACGACGGCGCCCCGGCCGTGGCCATCGAGGTCGAGCTGACGGTCAAGGCCGGTCCCCGTCTGGCCGGGATCGTCCGCGGCTGGGCCCGGAGCCGCCTGGTCGCGGGCGTCGTCTACTACGCCGCTCCGGCTGCCGCTCGGGCGCTCCGGCGGGCCGTGGCCGAGGAGCAGGCCGAGGCGATGGTCCACCTGCTCGCCCTCGACCGCCGAGGCGAGCTCCCCGACTGCCTGGCGGCGGCCCTGCGATCGACGAGTCCCGTCCCAAGCGGCGCGTAGCGTCGCCATCCCATGCCAACGGGGATCCCCGGCGAGAGGGGATCCCCCCGCCCAAGGAGGCCAAATTGTCAGCAGCGAACATCAACCGGGTGGTGCTGCTCGGGAACCTCACCAAGGACCCCGAGCTCCGAGCCCTGGCGTCGGGGACGAGCGTCTGCCGGCTGCGCCTCGCCTGCAACACCCGCCGGCGGAACGCCGACACCGGGGAGTGGGACGACAAGCCGAACTACTTCGACGTCTCCGTCTTCGGCGCCTCGGCTGAGGCCTGCGGGACGTTTCTCGAGAAGGGGCGCCCCGTGGCCGTCGACGGCCGCCTCGAGTGGCACGAGTGGGAGACCGCCGACGGCCAGCGCCGCCAGACGATCGAGGTCATCGCCGACTCCGTCCAGTTCCTCGGGTCACACCGGCCGACCACGGAGACCCCGGAGGCCGAGCCGGCCGCCGTCGGCGCCGGGGACGAGGCGCTCGTCTTCTGAGCCTCGGGCCCATGCGCGGCGCGGGTCCTCCCACCGCGCCGCGCGATCGGCGGCCCGCCCGGCCCGCCCGGCCCCCCGAGCCCATCCGGGCCGGACCCACCGGCTTCCGGCCGCGTAGACTGGCGGTGATCGCGAGCGGTCGCGGCCGGGGCCGCGCCGCGCCGCGCCGGACCGGGCTCACGCGCCCAAGCGCCCACCGACAGCTGCCCTCACCGAGGAGACAGGCCGTGCCAGTCAACACCCAGGCGGTCGGAAAGTCCTTTCCCCCGACCACCTATGCCGTCGGCCGGGAGAAGATCAGGGAGTACGCCCACGCCGTAGGGGAGACCGATCCCGTCTACCTCGATCCCGAGGCCGCCCGGGCCGCCGGCCATGACGACGTCGTCGGCCCCCCGATGTTCGCCGTCGTCTATACCTCCCCGGCGATCATGCCCGCCCTCTTCGACCCCGAGGTCGGGATCAACTTCGCCATGCTCGTCCACGGGGGCCAGGAGTTCGAGTGGGGGCCGGTCGTCGTGGCCGGCGACGAGGTGACGACCGCGGTCACGGTCAAGAACATCTCCGAGCACGCCGGGAAGGGCTTCTACGTCTTCGAGACGGTCTCCGAGAACCAGCGCGGCGAGCGCGTCTCCCGGGGCACCTGGACCAACATCGTCAGGGGAGTCTGATGAGCGAGCTCGAGCCCGGCAGCCAGATCCCGCCGCTGCGGGTCACGCCCGACAAGTACCTCACCGTCCGGTACGCCGGGGCCTCGGGCGACTTCAACCCGATCCACTACGACGAGGAGTTCGCCAAGGCCGTCGGCCTGCCCGGACGGATCCTCCACGGCCTCTACACGATGGCCCAGGTGGCCCGGGCCCAGACCGAGGCCGCCGGGGGCCCCGAGAAGCTGAAGCGCCTGGCCGTCCAGTTCCGGGGCATGGGCCTCCCCGAGCGGGAGATCACGGTCACGGCAACGGTGCGCGAGCTGACCGCCGACCGGGCGATCCTCGACACCGTCGCCGAGCAGGACGGGAAGCAGATCATCCGCAACGCGACCGCCGAGATCGCGCTCTGACCACCAGCGTGAGCCGCTCCCTCCGCCTCGGGATGACCGGACTGACGGTCGTCGGCCTCGGCCTCGCCGGGTACCTGACCTACGTCCACTACGCCGGCATCGCCCCGGCCTGCACGGCCGGCGTCTCCTGCCTGAAGGTCCAGACGTCGGCCTGGTCGGAGCTCGCCGGCGTCCCCGTCGCCCTCCTCGGCCTGATCGGCTACGCCGGGATCCTCGCCAGCCTCGCGGCGCCCGACGGGGAGGAGGCTCGCCTCGCCGCCCTCGCCCTCAGCCTGATCGGGGCCGGCTTCAGCGGCTACCTGACCTACCGGGAGCTCTTCTCGATCCACGCCATCTGCGAATGGTGCGTGGCGAGCGCGGTCACCCTCCTGCTCCTGCTCGCCCTCGCCCTCGCCCGCTACCTCCTCGACCCGGCCCCGGCCCCGGCCGCCCGCTCCTCCGCCCGGGCCGGGCCCCAGGCGACGCCCCCGCCGCCGCCCACCCGGGGCGTCCATGGCCGATAGAGCCGAGGCGAAGGCCCGAGCCCGGGCCGAGCGCCTCCGCGTCCAGGAGGAGGCCGCGGCCGGAGCCGCCCGCCGGCGGCGGCGCCTGCGCCTCGGCGGCGTCCTCGGGGCCGCCGTCGTCGTCCTCGCCGTCGCCATCGCCGTCAGCTCGACCCGGGGCCCGGCCACCCCGCCGAAGCCCTCGAACGCCGCCGCCGCCGCCGTGACCCGCCTCCTGGCCGGCATCCCCCAGTCCGGGAACCGCCTCGGACGCCCGAGCGCGCCCGTGACCGTCACCGAGTACGGGGACCTCGAGTGCCCGATCTGCCGCGACTTCGCCCTCGGGGCCGAGACCCGGCTGATCGCCAACGAGGTCCGGACCGGCGCCGTCCAGCTCGTCTTTCGGTCGCTCCAGACCGCGACACCCGATCCGGCGACGTTCACGACCCAGCAGGTCGCCGCCCTGGCCGCCGGCCAGCAGCAGCGCGAGTGGGACTACATCGAGCTGTTCTACGCCGAGCAGGGGGACGAGGGCTCCAACTACGTGACCCAGGCCTACCTCGCCGGCCTGGCCCGGCAGATCCCGGGGCTCGACACGACGAGGTGGCGGACGTCGCGGACGTCCCCGAGCCTCGCCGCCGCCGTCCAGGCCGACGAGGCCCAGGCCGCGACCAGGAACTTCGACTCGACCCCGACCATCCTGGTCGCCGGCCCGAAGGGAGCCGCCCCGCCGGTCGTCGGCGACGTCGACTACCCGACGCTCGAGCAGGCCGTCCGCCAGGTGTCATAGACCGACCCCGCCGCCCGGACCGCCAACCGCCCCTTCGTACAATGGGAGCGATGCTCACCCCCCGCCAGGAGTTCATCCTCGGCAAGGTCGTCGAGACCTACGTCGCCCAGGGCCAGCCGGTCGCCTCCCGGACGATCGCCGCCGACCCGGAGGTCGACTGCCGGCCGTCGACGATCCGCCACGAGCTCGCCGTGCTCGAGGAGTCCGGCCTCCTCGCCCACCCCCACACCTCGGCCGGCCGGGTCCCGACCGATGCCGGCCACCGCTACTTCGTCGACCGGCTCCTCGCCCACCGTACGACGACGTCCGCGGCCCCGGCCATCCAGCTGACCCTGATCCGCCGGGAGCTCGACGAGGCGATGCGGGTGACGACCGAGACGCTCTCGGAGGTCACGAACCTCCTGGCCATCGTCTCGGCCCCGTCGGTCGACAGCGCGACGATCCGCCACATCGAGGTGCTCGCCCTCCAGCCGAGCGTCGTCATGGTCGTGATCATCACCTCGGCCGGCGGCGTCTCCAAGTACGTCCGGAGCTTCGACGGCCCGGTCGACCCCGGGCTGCTCGGGTGGGCCGGGGAGTACCTCAACGATCAGCTCAAGGGACTGGCCCTCGGGGCGCGGATGCTCCAACAGCGCCTCGGCGACCCGACCCTCGGCACCCACGAGCGGACCTTCGTCGACCGGCTGGCTCCGGCCTTCCGACGGCTCGACGGGACCGTCCACGACACGCTCTACTACGACGGGACCTCGCGCCTGCTCGGGACCCACATCTTCACCGACGTCGAGGCCCTCGGCGACCTGATGGAGCTGCTCGAGGAGCGCGTCGCCCTCCTCGCCGTCCTGCGCCGGGCGCTCGGCCGGCGGGGGGTCTACGTCAGCATCGGCCGGGAGAACGACGTCCCCGCCCTCCAGTCCCTCTCCCTGGTCGCCGCCGGCTACGGCCTGGCTCGCCGCCAGCTCGGGACCGTGTCGGTGATCGGCCCGGTCCGGATGGACTACGGGTCGGCGATGGCGACCGTCCGCGCCGCCGCCCACCAGCTCTCGAGCTTCGTCGAGGACGTCTACGACGGGTCCTAGCCCCCGCCCCCCCGCCCCCGCCCCCGCCCGCCCGCCACCGAACGAAACGACCCCTCCCATGCCCCGCGATCCCTACCAGGTGCTCGGCGTCGAGCCCACCGCCGACGAGGCCCAGATCAAGAAGGCCTTCCGGGGCCTGGCCCGCGAGCTCCACCCCGACGTCAACAGCCACGACCCGCAGGCGGAGGAGAAGTTCAAGGAGGCGGCCGAGGCCTACGAGATCCTCTCGGACGCCGACCGGCGGGCGACCTACGACCGGTACGGGCACGACGGCCTGCGCTCGGGCGGCTACCAGCCGAACTTCGACAGCTTCGGGTCGATCAGCGACCTCTTCGAGGCGTTCTTCGGGGGCGGGACGGGCGGCGGCGGCCGGGGCGGCCCGGCGGCCGGGGCCGACGTCGCCGCCTCGCTCGACCTCGACCTCGCCGAGGCGGCCAGGGGCGGGACCCACGAGGTCGCCTACGAGGCGGTCGACCGGTGCGACCACTGCAAGGGCAACGGGGCCGAGCCGGGAACGCCGATCGAGACCTGCGCGCGCTGCGCCGGGGCCGGCCGCCTCCAGGCGGTGACCCGGACGCCGTTCGGGCAGATGATGCGGACGGTGGCGTGCGACGTCTGCGGGGGGGACGGCCGGGTCGCGGCCAACCCGTGCCACGAGTGCCGGGGGCGGGGGCGGCGCCTGGCCCGGCGCAAGGCGAGCATCCAGGTCCCGGCCGGGATCGCCGACGGTCAGCGGATCCGGCTGACCGGGGCCGGGCACGCCGGGGAGGCGGGAGCGCCGGCCGGCGACCTCTACGTGCTGATCGGCGTCCGTGCGGACGAGCGCTTCATCCGGGAGGACGACGACCTGGTCACGCTCGTCGAGATCTCGGCTCCCCACGCGGCCCTCGGGGCGACGGTCGAGGTTCCGACCCTCGACGGCCCCGAGGAGGTCGAGGTGGCCGCCGGGACCCAGCCCGGTGAAGTCGTCGTCCTCCGCGGCCGGGGGATGCCGCGCCTGCGCCGGGGCGGGGCCGGGGACCTGCGGGTCGTGGTCAACGTGATCGTCCCCCGGCGCCTGACCCGGGAGCAGCGCAAGCTGTACGACAAGCTGGCCGGGTCGATGACCGCCGAGAACCTCCGGACCGACGAATCGGTCTTCGCCAAGCTGAAGCGCGCGCTCCGGTCCCACGCCGCGTGATCCGCCTGGCCGTCCGCGTCGCCCGGGCGGACGCCGAGATCGCCCTGGCCGGCCTGCTCGACCTGGCTCCGGCCGGCCTCGAGGAGGTCGAGCGGGGGGACGGGACGGTCGAGTACGCGCTCTACCGGCCGCCCGGCGAACCGCCCGCCGCCGCCGACGTCCGCGCCCGGCTCGGGCGCGCCGTCCTCGGCCTGGAGGCGACCACCGTGGCCGACGACTGGAGCGAGCGCTGGCGGGAGTTCCACCGGCCCTCGCGCGTCGGCGACCGCCTCTGGGTCCGGGCCCCGTGGGAGGCCCGAGCCGGGCCGGGCCTGCTCGACATCGAGATCGAGCCGGGGCAGGCGTTCGGGACCGGAGCCCACCCGACCACCCGCCTCTGCCTCGAGCTCCTCCTCTCGCTCGAGGCCGCCGGTCAGGCCGGGGGGCCGCTCCTCGACATCGGCTCGGGCTCCGGGGTCCTGGCCATCGCCGCGGCCCACCTCGGATGGTCGCCGGTCCGGGCCGTCGACCACGACCCGGAGAGCGTGTCGGCGACGCTCGCCAACGCGGCGGCCAACCGGGCGAGCCTCGACGCGGTCCTCCTCGACATCCACGTCGACCCCCTGCCGAGCGCCCCGACCATCACCGCGAACCTGCTCGCCCCCCTCCTGATCGACCTGGCCCGGGCGATGACCCGGCCCCCGGAGCGGCTGATCGCCGGGGGCCTGGCCCCGGACCAGGCGAGCCGGGTCGCCGCGGCCTTCGCCGGCCGCCACGGCCTCGCCGAGCGGGAGCGCCGGGTCGAGGGCGACTGGGCGGCCCTCCTCCTCGCCCGGCCCGGCGCGTGAGCGCGACCGGCGCCCCGTTCGCCGACCTGTCCTAACCTGTGGAGCGGTGAAGCCCGCGCTCGAGTCGTCGTCCTGGTCGCGGTCTCCCGTCCTCCGCGCCCTCGCCGTCGCCCTCGTCCTGGTCGTCGGCGCCCTCGGGCTCGTCTCGACCGCCGGCGCCCAGGCACCCGACCCGGTCCCGGGAAGCCCGGACGCCCCCGCCACCCCGGTCGCGCAGCCGCCGCCGGCCGCCGGAGACCAGGGGGCGACGGTCAGCCCGGGCTCGGTCCCGACCAAGGCCGTCCCGGCGCCGGCTCCCGCCGCCGGGGGCGCCGTCCAGCTCTCCGACGAGCGGGTGACCACCTTCTGGGCCCACTCGGCCGGCCTCGGGATCATCCACTTCATCCCGACGGTGACCGGCCGCCAAGTCGGTCGGCTGCGCCTGCTGACCGAGGACGGGGCGGGCGAGGTCTACATCGTCCTGCGCCGGTACGTCGACGAGGCGAAGCGGACGTGGCTGCGCATCCGGGTCCCCCGCCGGCCGAACGGCTCGACCGGGTGGGTGCTGGCGAGGGAGCTCGGCCCGGTCCACAAGATCGCGACGCACCTGGTGATCGACCGGACCCACCTGCGCGCGACCCTCTACCGGGCGGGCCGGTCGATCTGGAGCTCGCCGGTCGGCGTCGGCAAGCCGGGGACCCCGACCCCGCGCGGGAACTTCTGGATCCGGGAGAAGCTCGTCGCCCTGGGCGGGAGCAACCCGATCTACGGGCCGTACGCCCTCGGCACGAGCGCCTACTCCGTCCTGACCGACTGGCCCGGGGGCGGGGTGGTCGGGATCCACGGGACCAACCAGCCCGAGCTGATCCCGGGCCGCCCGTCCCACGGGTGCGTCCGCGTGCCGAACGCCGCGATAACCCGTCTCTACCACCTAGTGCCGGTCGGCACCCCGGTGACGATCATTTGATGGAGCCGGGTCGGGTCGCCGATCGGGTCCGGGGAGTCGCCGCCGGCCGGGGGTTCGGCCAGGTCCGCGGGCAGGGGCGGGACGCGCCGGCCCGGGCCCCCGTCCTCAGGGCGTGAGGGGGTTCCCGGCGAGCGGCCCGGTTCCGACCGGCCCCTCGTCGAGGCGGAGCCTGCGGGCCGAGCCGGCGCCCGTGCCCGGCGCCACGGCGACCAGGTCGACGGCCCGGGGCGCGAACGGGCGGGCACGGTAGGTGACGATGGCCAGGCCGATCGGCTGGCGCTCGACGAGGTTCCCGGTCCCGCCGGCCCCGACCGTCCCGCCGTTGACCTCGCTGACGTTGTGGCTCGAGTCGACCGACTGGACGTGGGTGTGCCCCTCGAGGACGAGCAGGGGAGCGGGCGGGGGGTTGGCGCGGAGGGTGGCGAGGGCCGGGGCGGCGAGGGCCGGCTCGTGGAGGACGACGACGTCGACCGCTCCGACCAGGGGGGTCAGCCACGCCTGGAAGTCGGCCTGCTCGGCCGGGGTGACCTCGGCGCCGCGGTCCTGGTACCCGTCGCTCGCCCGCCGCTCGTTCGGGCTCTCGTAGCCGGCGACCCGGAGGCCGGCGACGCTGACGATCAGCGGGCCCCGGGCGCCGCTCGGGAGGAGCCTTCCGTCCCGGGTGAGGACGATCGCCCCCTGGCGGGCGAGGGTCAGCGAGGAGGTGTCGGAGTCGTGGTTGCCGGCGACGAAGACGAACGGCCTCCCGGTGGAGACGACCGGGCCGAGGGCGGCGAGCTCGAGCGGCGTCCCCCGGTCGGTGAGGTCGCCGACGAAGAAGACGGGCCCGCCGCCGGCGGCCCCGCGCAGGACGGGCACGTCCACGACGTTGTTGTGGAGGTCCGAGGCCACGGTCAGCCGGGGGAGCCCGGTCAGCGCCGGGCGCCGGCCGGGGTCGTTGACGAGCCGGGCGAGGCCGAGCAGCTGGGCGTCGACCTCCTCGCTGAGGTGGGGCGAGGCCTTGGAGGCCGCCTCGACGGCCCGGAGGGCGACCGGGATGTCGCTCCCGTGGGCGTAGTAGACGGGGTTGCCGAGGTCCCCGCGCGGGGCGAGGAGCACGGCGATGGCCGCGAGCCAGGCGGCACCCCCGAGGAGGCTGGCGCCGACCAGCCACCGGGCCCGGGGCCGGCGGGGACGCAGGGCCGCGCTGGCCAGGAGGCCGAGGGCGAGGGCCCCGGCGGCGGCGAGGAGGGCGAGCGCGGTCAGGTAGGAGACCACGGCCCGGCGGACCTCGGCCCGGACCTTCCTGGCGGCGCCGAGCCCGTCGCGGACGACGCCGGCCGCCGCTCCGCGGTCGACCGTCCGCAGCTCGATCATCAGCCGGGCCGGGAGGCGGACCCCGGGGTAGCGGACGCCCCAGTCGACGAGGGGCACGTAGGCGTCGAGGGCGCCGGCGTGAAACGGGCTGACCGAGAGGGAGATCGTCCCGACGCTGAGGGTCCGCTCGGCCGAGAAGGACCAGACGGCCAGGAGACCTCCGATCGCGGCGGCGAGGAGCACGGCGCCGACCGCGAGCCCGGCGCGGACCCGGTCGCCGAGGCCGCCCCGGGGAGCCGGGTCCGCCGGCGCCGGGGGGCGCTGCTCGGATTCCACGCGGACCTCCTCCTCTCGCCGCCGTCGTCGAACGCCCGTGCCGGGTCGGAGCATCCGGACCGGGGCCGGCCGTCCGGCAACGGTACGCGGTGGGCGTCCGCGGCCCGCGTATCCTACGTGTATGGACAGACCGCCCCCCACCCCCGCCGAGGGGTCGGCATGAGCGTCGCCGAGAGCCTCAAGACCGACCTCGTCGTGGCGATGAAGGCCGGGGAGCGCGACCGGGTCGGGGCGCTGCGGATGATCCTCTCCGAGCTCCAGAAGGCCGCCAAGGACGGAGCCGGGGACGAGCTCGCCGTCCTGCGCCGGGAGCGCAAGCGCCGGCTCGAGGCCGAGCGCACCTACCGCGAAGCCGCCCGGCCCGAGCTCGCCGCGGCCGAGCGGGCCGAGGCCGAGCTGATCGGGGCCTACCTCCCGGCCGAGCTCGACGACGATGAGCTTCGGGAGCTCGTCGGTCGGGCCGTGGCCGAGGCCGGGGCCGACTCGCCCCGGGACATCGGACGGGTCATGCCCCTGGCCCTGGCCGCCGTCGGCGGCCGGGCCGACGGCCGGCGGGTGTCCGACCAGGTGCGGGAGGCGCTCGCCGGGTGAGGCGCCCCGCGTCCGCCCGGCGCCGCACCCGTCCGGAGCCGCACCCCGCCGGGGGCGATCGCCGGTGAGGAAGCAGCTCGAGGTTCCCAACGACGTGGCGGCCGTCCTCGCCGACGACCAGGACGCGACCCTCCGGGCGCTCGAGGATCAGCTCGCCTGCCGGGTGTTCCTCCGGGGCAACCTGATCACCCTCGAGGGGGAGTCCGGCGCCGTGGCCGAGGCCGAGCGGATCGTCCGGGAGCTCGACGAGCTCGTCGCCGGGGGCCATCCCGTGGCCGAGGGGACGGTGGCCGCCGTCCGGGGGGCGATCGACGCCGACACGACCCCGGCGACCGTCCTCGACGACGTCGTATGGCGCCACCGGTCGACCCGGATCGCCCCGCGGACGGTCGGGCAGAAGCGGTACGTCGACTCGATCCGCAACAACACGATCACCTTCGGGATCGGTCCGGCCGGGACGGGGAAGACCTTCCTCGCCGTGGCCATGGCCGCGGCGGCGCTGACCCGGCGGGAGGTCAACCGGATCATCCTGACCCGGCCGGCGGTCGAGGCCGGCGAGCGCCTCGGGTTCCTCCCGGGGGACCTGATGGCCAAGATCGACCCCTACCTGCGCCCGCTGTTCGACGCCCTCCACGACATGCTCGAGCCCGAGCGGGTCTCCCAGCACCTCGAGCGGGGGGTGATCGAGGTGGCGCCCCTGGCCTTCATGCGGGGCCGGACCCTGAACGACTCGTTCGTGATCCTCGACGAGGCCCAGAACACGACTCCCGAGCAGATGAAGATGTTCCTCACCCGGCTGGGCTTCGGCTCGAGGATGGTCGTCACGGGCGACGTGACCCAGGTCGACCTTCCCAAGGACGAGCGGTCGGGGCTGATCGTGGTCGGGGACATCCTCGAGGGGATCGAGGGCGTCGAGTTCATCCGCTTCGGCGGGGCCGACGTCGTCCGCCACCGCCTGGTCGCCCGGATCGTCGAGGCCTACGACCAGCACGGGCAGGAGAGCGCCCCCGAGCTCGCCGCCCAGCGGGTCCGCCCGGCCGATCGCCGGCGCGCCCAGTAGGCCGCGCGATGCTCGAGGTCGAGATCGTCGCCCCTCGGCTCGCGCCGGGACTCCTCGAGCGGGTCGAGATCGAGCGCCTGTGCGCGCTGGCGGCGGCGACCGCCGGGGTCGAGGACGGGCACGTCGCGGTCGAGTTCGTCGATTCGGCCCGGATCGCCCGGCTGAACCGTGAGCACCGGGGCAAGCCGGGCCCGACCGACGTCCTCTCGTTTCCGATCGACGCCGACGGGGAGGCGCTCGGCCCGCGCGAGCTCGGGGACGTCGTCATCTGTCCCGACCAGACGGTCGACCTCCGGGAGGCGGTCGTCCACGGCGTCCTGCACCTGGTCGGCATGGATCACGAGACCGACGCCGGGGAGATGCTGACCGTCCAGCGGGAGCTCCTCTCGTGGTGACGGGGACCGTGCGCCGGGCCGGCTTCGTCGCCCTGGCCGGGCGGCCGAACGTCGGGAAGTCGACGTTGACCAACGCCATCGTCGGCGCCAAGGTGGCGATCGTCTCCGACCGGCCCCAGACGACTCGCCGGGCGATTCGGGGCGTCGCCAACGGGCCGGACTGGCAGCTCGTCCTCGTCGACCTCCCGGGGGTCCAGCGCCCGCTCGACGCCCTGACCTCGCGGATGCAGAAGAGCGTCGTGCGCGAGGTCGCCGACGCCGACGCCGCGCTCCTGCTCCTCAATGGCCAGGAGGGGGTCGGGCCCGGCGACCGCTACATCGCCCAGGCGCTCCGGAGCGCCCGGGTCCCGATCACCATCGCCGTCAACAAGATGGACCGCCTCCGCCCCGAGCGCCAGGCCCAGGCGCTCCTGGACGCCGCGGGCCTGAGCGCCGACGAGGCCGACATCTTCCCGGTGTCGGCCCGGACCGGCGTCGGGGTCGGTCCGCTCGTGGCCCACCTCGTCGAGCTCCTCCCGGCCGGGCCTTCGCTCTACGAGACGGGCCAGCGGTCAGACATGGCGCTCGAGGAGATGCTGGCCGAGCTGATCCGCGAGCAGGTCCTCCGGCGGACCTTTCAGGAGGTGCCCCACGCGGTCGGGGTGGTGCTCGAGGACCTCGAGGCCGTCCACGACGACCTCCACCGGATCCGGGGCCTGATCTGGGTCGAGACCGAGTCGCAGAAGGGCATCCTGATCGGCGCCGGAGGCCGGATGATCAAGGCCATCGGCTCAGCCGCCCGGCGCGAGCTCGAGCGGATGCTCGGGACCCGCGTCCACCTCGACCTCTCGGTCCGGGTCCGCCGCCACTGGCGGACCGACGACGGCCTGCTCGATCGCCTCGGGATCGACTGAGGTCTACGCAGCCCGAGGCCGGACGCCCGGGCGTCGACGGGTCAACGCCGCCCGGAGAAGAACATCACGAGGGCGACGATGGCGAGGATGAAGAGGAGCGGGTGGATGATCACGCCACCGGCGATGGCGATGATGAACAGGATAATCGCGAGGATGAGCAGCACGACGGTCTCCTTTGGTGTCACATGGGCCGGATGCGAGGCGGTCAGACGCGAGTAGACGGCCGGCTGCTGCGCCTTCGGAGTGCTCGATGCCCTTCACCGGGGGTGGGGAAACCGAAAAGTCCCGACCCGGACGGTGGACCCGAGGGAGATGGCGACCGGCCGGCGCCGGTGTGGTAGGACAGTCAGGATGAGGAACGGGTTCCACGAGCAGCTCGCCGCGATCGAGCGGTCGGTCGTCGAGAACCTCGAGCTCGCCGCGGCGACCCTGGCCGTCGTCGCCCGGGTCGTCGCCGACACGAGCACCCCGACTCCGTCCTCGATCGAGGTCGCCGCCCAGGTGCTCAAGAACGGGGCCCGGGCGGTCGACACCGACCTGCTGACCACGATCGCCCTCCAGGCGCCGGTCGCCGGGGACCTCCGGCTGACCATGGCGCTGATGCACATCGCCCACCACCAGTCGCTGATCGCCAACCAGTTCGTCCTCATCACCGCCCAGCTCATGGAGACCGACCCCGACGTACCGGCGGTCCCGCACACGGCGGCCCGCCTCGTCCGGATGGCCGAGCTGGCCGCGGCCGAGCTGGCCAAGGCGACCGAGGCCCTCGGCCGGCGCGACGCCGAGCTCGCCCGAGCGGTCGCCGACGACGACGACGTCGTCGACCAGCTCAACCGCGAGGTCTTCGCCGCGACCGTCTTCACCGGCGGGGGGGAGCTCGAGCGCGACGTCGCGATGCGCCAGATGCTGATCGCCCGGAGCCTCGAGCGGATCGCCGACAACGCGGTCGACATCGCCGAGCAGGCGGCCTTCCTGGTCACCGGCGAGCTCTGCGAGTTCTCGGACGCCTCGCACCCCCAGGACGGCGCTCCGGCCTGAGCCGGTCGGCCGCGCCGGGGTCTCGGGCACCCGCCGGGCTCGCGCTGCTCCGAGTCCAAGCGCCCTCCGGAGTCTCCCGCCGGGCGCGGGCCCCGACGAACATCCGGCCAAGTCGAGCCCTGATCGCTCAATGCCGTTCGGTCCCGGGCTACGGTCCGGGCCCCGGACCGTCGATGGTGACCTCATGGGGTTTTCCTGATCTTCGTCGCCGCCCGCCGCCTCCCGGACGAGCGGGGCTTCAGCCTGATCGAGCTGCTCGTCGTCGTGGCGCTGCTCGTCGTCGTGCTCGGGGCGACGTTCACGCTGCTCGCGGTCGGGACGCGCACGGCGACGCGCGATCAGGCCTTCGCCAACGAGATCGCCGACGCCGAGGCCGGCGTGGGCCGGATGGTGCACGAGATCCGCCAGGCCTCGAGCGTCACGGCGACGACGCCGAACTCGATCGACTTCCTCGTGACCATCGGCGGCCAGGTCCGGCGCGTGTTCTACGAGTGCGACGTCGCCCGGCCGGCGAGCTCCTACCGGGAGTGCGTGCGCCTGAGCGCGGCCGTCGGCGCCAGCCTCCCGGCGCTCGCGACCGGGGCCCCGATCGTCCCCCGGATCGCCAACGGAACGTCGGCCGATCCGGTCTTCACCTTCTCCCCCAACGCGATCGCGCCGACCTTCGTCCAGGTCACGCTCAAGCTGCCGGCCGCGGGCGATCTCGCAGGCGGGCAGGGTCTCGCCCACAACACCGAGCTCCACTCGGGCGTCTACCTGCGCAACCTCGATGTCGGCGCGTGACCCGGAGCCTCCCACCCGGCGGCGAGTCGGGCTTCACCCTCGTCGAGCTGCTCGTCGCGATCCTGCTCGTCGTCGTCGGGATCACGGCCCTGATCGGCGTGTTCGACGCCGCCCGCCGCCTCTCGGTGGTCGCCGAGCGGCGCACCACGATGATCCACCGGGCCCAGCTCGAGCTCGAGCGCATCGAGTCGCTCCCCTTCGCCCAGGCGGCGATGCAGGCCTCGCCCGTCCCGACGCACTCGACCGACCCGACCAAGCCCGACTACTACGTCACCACCGGGCCGCCGGCCGTCTTTCAGTACGACCGCGGGTCGCCCACGACCGAGTCGCTGGCGATCGACGCCACGAGCGGGACGCTCTCGTTCGCCCCGACCCCCTGGACCGACGGCCGGCTGGCCGGGAGCGTCTACGTGTTCGTCACCTGGACGAGCGATCCGAACTGCGTGGGCGGGACGATCTGCCCGGCCTCGCAGGACTACCGGCGGGTCACGGTCGAGGTGACGCTGAACGGCGCGACCTCGCCGAGCCGTCCGGCGATCGTCTCCTCGCTGATCGTCGACCCGAACGCCACGCCGAGCGGCGCCCCGGCCAACAGCGCCCAGAACCCGCTGCAGAGCCCGGCGATCCAATGCCAGAACGGCGCCGGCCAGACCGTCGCCTGCACCAACGGTCTCGGCGCCGGGACCCCGAACACCTGGTTCCTCTACGACACGCCGGCGATGACGTTCGCCGGGAGCCTCCTCGGCGCCTACAACACCACGCGTCAGCCGATCGCCGCCGGGCACTCGACCCACCCGACGATCGCGACGCTGAGCGCTCTCCTCTGCACCCCGCTCAGCCTCCTCGCCGTGCTCGCCTCCGGCTGCCAGAACCCCGATCTGATGGGCGCCCCGCCCCCGCCGCAGGACGCCTCGACCCCGGCCACGCCCTACTGCTACGCGACCGACATCGGCTGCGGGGCCGTCGGCGGCCGGCCGATACGCCGGGACGCGAGCAGCTGTGCGGTGGCGAACCCGTGGACCCAGTCCGACAACCGCAAGGGCGCCTTCTGGGTGACCCCGCCGCTCGCCGCGGCCACCACCCTGACCGGCGACGGGGGGATGACGCTCTACACGCAGACCTCGACCGGACTGGCGGCCTCGGTGACGATCTGCGTCGGGATCTACGTCGTCCCGGCCAGCCTGCTCGGCCTGATCACCCTCCCGCCGGTCGCGCTCGGAGTCGTCGCCTACACGGCGGTGGCCTGGCCGGGGGTGCCGACCCCCGTCTCGTTCAACTTCAACTTCCTCGGGGCCGTCGCCTCCCAGCTCGTCGCCGCGAACAACCGGATCGGCGTGCGCGTCTGGATCGCCGCCTCGGCGACCACCGACGCGACGCTGATCTACGACCACCCGAACTTCGCCTCCAAGCTCCAGCTCAACTCCCAATGATCCGCCGCCTCGGAGCAGACCAGCGGGGCATGGCGCTTCCGGTCGCGCTCGCCGTGCTGCTGATCCTCGCCCTCCTCGGGACGGCCGCCGTGCTCGCCGCCACCCAGACCAACGACCTGACCACCCGCGACGCCAACGCCAAGGCGGCGCTCGAGGCAGCCGACGCCGGCCTGCGGGTGGCCGCCTACCGCCTCAACCAGCTGCGGCCCGACGACACCCACTGCCCGACGACGCCGGTCACCGCCGTCGGCGCCGGAAGTCTCTGCGCCGGGTCGGCCGTCGAGAGCATCGGCAACGGCGCGAGCTACCGCTACTGGATCTCCGCCGCGCTCAGCAGCGGCTCGTGCGCCGGGTACGCGGTCGACAGCACCCAGACCTCGATCGGGCAGCGCTGCATCACCGCGATCGGAACCGCGAACGGGGTCAGCGCCCGGACCCAGGAGCGGGCGGTCGCCTACAACTCCTCACCCGTCTTCCCGACCGCGATCTTCGGGACCTCGAGCGTGACGATCTCCAACAACGCGACCGTCAGCGGAACGGCGCTGAACCCGGCGGTGCTCGCCACCAACGGGACGCTGAACGTCGGGGGCGGCGGCACCACGATCGACGGCTACCAGGTCGGCCCGGGGGCGACGCTCAACATCGACTCCCAGGCGACCAACGCGCTGCCCCCGTCGGCCTCGCTTCCGGCCTTCCGGACCACCGCCTGGCCGGCGCTCTCCAACGTGCCGTTCGGCAACACCGCGAGCGTGAACAACGACTCCCGGATCTGCGGCCTCGACCCGTGTACCGGCGGGGTCACGTTCAACGGCGGGACCCGCGTCCTCAGCATGTCCAACAACAGCTCGCTGACCCTCGGCGGGGGCGTCTACAACTTCTGCGCCTTCACCGCCAGCAACAACGCCCACATCACGATCGGGGCGACCGTCCAGACGCAGATCTACATCGACTCGCCGAGCCGGATCCTCTCCGACGGCGTCACCCCCGCCTGCGCGAACACGACGTCCGGGAGCTTCACGCTCTCCAACAACGACGCCCTCGACAACCCCTCGAACAATCCGCTGAACGTCCAGCTCTACGTCTACGGGAACCCCGCCCTCCCGGGAGCCAACGTCGTCTCCCTCTTCAACAACACCAACAGCTTCATCTCGCTGGACGCCCCGTTCTCGACGATCAACATCAGCCCGTCGAACAACACGAGCTACAGCGGGGCGATCGCCGGCTACGCCGTCACCATGGGCAACGCCGGCCACTTCACCTACGTGCCCTCGACCAGCACGCTCCAGATCGGCTCACTCGGCCTCTACTACCGCGCCTACTGGGCGCAGTGCCCGGCCACGCCGACCGTCCCGACCGACCCGACCTCCGGCTGCTGAGACCACTAGGTCGCCGGGACCCCGGCGGCGATCAGATAGGGGAGCGTATCGGCGAGCGCGGCCGGGCGGCCGAGGTGGAAGCCCTGGCCGTAGCTGACGCCGAGGTCCCGGAGCAGCTCGAGCGTGGCGTCGTCTCCGACGAACTCGGCGATCGTCGAGGTGTCGAGGCCGGCGGCGACGGTGACCACCGCCTGGACCACGAGCTGGTCGGTCGGCGTGGCGCACAGGTTGCGGATGAACTCGCCGTCGATCTTGAGGTAGTCGAACTCGAGGTGCTTGAGGTAGTAGAAGGAGGCGAACCCGGCCCCGAAGTCGTCGAGGGCCATCCGGCAGCCGAGGGCCCGGAGCTCCTGGGCGAGGTGGTGAGCCCGCTCGATGTTGATGATCGCCGCCGTCTCGGTGATCTCGATGACCAGGCGATCCGGGCGGATCGGGTGCTTGTCGAGGAGGCTCTCGACGTATCCGGCGAGGCGGGCGTCCCCCATCGTCTTGCCCGAGACGTTGACCGTCAGCATGAGGTCGCGTCCGGCGGCGTGGCTGGCGCTGAGGTGGAGGACCGCCTCCCGCAGGACCCACTGGTCGATCTTGTCGATCAGCCCGAACCGCTCGGCGTTGGAGAGGAAGCTCCCCGGGGGGATCAGGTCCCCGTGGGCGTCCGGGAGCCGGAGGAGGAGCTCGAAGCCGGGGGCCCCGGTCGCGGAGATCGGCATGATCGGCTGGGCGTGGAGGACGAACCGATCCTCGTCGAGGGCCTGGCGGAGGCGGTGGTTCCAGCTCTGGTCGACCGACATGCGCTCGCGACGGCCCCGGGCGCGCTCGTAGACGACGAAGCGGTCCTTGCCCGCCTCCTTGGCGTCGTACATCGCGATGTCGGCCTCGACGACGACCTCGTCGGCCGTGAGGTCGTCCTCCCCGGTGTAGGGGGCGATGCCGATCGAGGTCGAGACCTGGGCGTAGCGGTTCTCGCTGATCGCGACGCCGTGGCGGCGGACCGCGGCGAGCAGCTTCTCGGCGACCAGTGCCGCCGTCGGGGGGTCGCACCGGGGGAGCAGGACAGCGAACTCGTCGCCGCCGACCCGGGCCAGGGTGTCCGTCTCGCGGACGCTCGAGCCGAGGAGATGGGCCACCCGGATGATCATCTCGTCCCCGGCGGCGTGTCCGAGCGAGTCGTTGACGAACTTGAAGCCGTCCAGATCCAGGAAGAGGACGGCGCCCGACTCGGCGAAGCGCCGGGCCCGCTTGAGCGCCTGCTCGAGCTCCTCGGTGAACCGCCGGCGGTTGTAGAGGCCGGTGAGCGCGTCGTGGTCGGCCAGGTGCTGGAGTTGGCCGTCGAACTGCTTGCGATCCGAGATGTCCATCACGTGGATGACCGCCACCCTGGCCGGACCCTCGGAGTCGCTGAGGAGGGTGGCGCTGACCAGGACCCAGACGAAGTGGCCGGCCCGGTGCTTGAAGCGGGCCTCGACCTCGACGTGGCCCCGGCGGCCGTCGGCCATCTCGCTGAGCTCGGCCTGGAGGCCGCCGTCGTCCTCGGGATGGGTGAGGCCGCCGATCGCGGTCCCGGTCAGCTCGTCGACCGACCGGCCGAGGATCCGGGCCAGCGCCGGGTTGACCTGGATCAGGCGGCCGGGGTCCTCGGGCTCGAGCGACATCAGGCAGACGCCGATCGGCGCCCGGTCGAACGCCGTCCGGAAGCGCTCGTCGGCCGCCCGGAGGGCCGCCTCCCGGCGGGTGCGCAGCTCGCTCTCGGCCAGGGCGGCCTCGACGCGCTTGCGTTCGGTGATGTCCCGGGCCGAGGCGTAGATCAGCTCCTCGTCGGGGGCGACGATCGCGCTCCAGTGAAGCCAGCACCAGCCCCCGTCACGGGACTCCATCCGGTTGACGAAGTCGACCGTGCCGCCCCCGCCGATCAGGTCGGCCACCTCCCCCCGGGTCGCCTCCCGGTCCTCGGAGTGGACGAACTCGATGAACGGGCGGGCTCGGAGCTCGTCGGCGCTCCACCCGGTCGTCTGGGTCCAGGCCGTGTTCAGCTCCTTGAAGAACCCGTCGAAGCCGGCGGTGCAGATGAGGTCGCGCGAGACCTCGAAGTACCGGCTGCTCCGCCGCAGCGCGGCCTCGCGCTGGACCCGCCGGGTGATGTCCTGGGCGGTTCCGCGCATGCAGACCCGCTCGCCGTCCTCACCGGATACGACCTCGCCGTAGCCGTGGAGGTGGCGGACGGCGCCGTCGGCCCGGATGATCCGGTATTCGAGTGAGAACGGCTCGCCCGTCCTCAGGGCCTCGTCGATCACGGCCTTGATCCGGGCGCGGTCGTCGGGGTGGGTCAGGTCGAGGGACACCTCGAAGGTCAGCTCCCGGCTCCTGGCCTCGAGGCCATAGATCCGCCAGAGCTCGTTCGACCAGTCGAGCCGGTCACCCGCGATGTCCCAGTCCCAGCTGCCGACCCGGGCCACCGCCTGGGCCTCGGCCAGCCGGCGGCCCTCGCGGCTGAGCGAGGCGACGAGGCGCTCGACCCGGCTGCGCAGGAGGCGGGTGAGGATCACGGCGACGACCACGCTGGCCATGCAGATCAGCCATCGGATCGGCGGGGAGGACCCGGCGTGGGGGAGCGCGAGGACGACCGCGTAGGTCAGCCCGGCGAGGGCGAGCTGACCGCCGAGCTGGCGGGCGCCGAAGAAGTAGGCGGAGTAGAGCCCGACCCAGAGGTAGATGAAGGCGAACGGGCTCTCGCCCTCTCCGCTCCAGTGGATCGCCGCGGCGATGAGGATGCTCCCGAGGGCGACCGCGACCGGGGCGAGGCGAACCGGGAGGCGGCCGGCCCCGCGCCAGACGAGCCCGCCGACCACGGCGGCGAGCCCGAACACGAGGAGGAGCCCCGGCTGGCTGGCGTTGGGCGATTCGTCGAAGAGCGTCCCGACGAGCTCGATCGCCGCCCCGGCCAGGTAGAGGGCGCCGAGGGCACGGAGGGTGAACCGGTCGTCCTCGGCGCGATCGGGTCCGGCCGGTGGGCCGTAGGCCCGAGCCTGCTCGCCCGAGGGTTTGAGGGGTGTGGCGTCGATGGTGTCTCCTTCCTCGGAGACCATGCTAGTCGGTCGCGCCCACGTGCGTTAACGGCTCAACCTGGAACCGGCGAACGTGTGAGCTGAGTCCGGGCCCATGTGTGAGTCGTGCCGCGTCCGCCCGGCGGGCGAGGGCGTCAGGAGCGGGCCCGGGCGGACGGTTTCGCCGACCGGCGCCCGGGGAGAACCGACTTCGTGGGCGTCCTCCTCTACACCCTGGCCAGCGCCGCCTCGGCCCGGACCGCCGGGAGCCCGATGAGCGTCGGCTCGATGGTGGCGATCATCTTCGCCACGCTGATCGCGGTCTGCCTGGTCATCGCCGGGATCTGGTACGTCACCGCCAAGCTCGGCTCCCGCCAGCCGCCGGTCGACCCGAAGCCCCCGCCGAGCACCCAGTAGCCCCCCGGGCGCGAGCTCCCCCGCCAGCCGCCCGACCGAAACCGTGCCCGAGTGCGAGGACGCCGACCGCCGCTGCGGGGATCGTCCCTTGGATCCCGGTCCATAGAATCGCCGTTCATGGACGCGGACATCTCCTACGACGAGCGGGGCCTGGTCGTCTGCGTCGTCCAGGACTGGAACACCGGCGAGGTCCTGACGCTCGCCTACATGAACGAGCTCGCCCTCCGGCGGACCCGGGAGACCGGGGAGCTCCACCTCTGGAGCCGCTCGCGCCAGGAGCTCTGGCACAAGGGCGCCACGAGCGGCAACACCCAGGCGGTCAGGGCGCTCCGCCTCGACTGCGACGGGGACGCGGTGCTCGCGCTCGTCGAGCCCGCCGGGCCGGCCTGCCATACGGGCGAGCGGACGTGCTTCCATCGCGGCGAGCTCGATCCGCCGGCCCCCCACGAGCTCCTGCCCGGCCTCGAGCGGACGCTCGGCCGGCGGGCCGCCGATCGGCCGGCGGGCTCGTACACGGTCGAGCTCCTCGACGACCCCGACCGGATCGGCGCCAAGGTGATGGAGGAGGCCGAGGAGGTCGCCCGGGCGGCCCGGGAGGAGTCCGACCAGCGGGTCGACGAGGAGGCGGCCGACGTCATCTACCACCTCCTGGTGCTCCTGACCGGCCGGGGCCGGCGGCTTGCCGACGTCGAGCGGGTCCTCGCCGCCCGGCGCCGCTGAGGTGCCCGTGACCCCGGCCAGCGCGACCGCCCAGCTGAAGATCGAGCCGTCGCTCGAGGACGTCCGGCGTCTGGCCGGGGATTACAACCTGATCCCCGTGCGCCACAGCTTCATCGCCGACTGCGAGACCCCGGTGTCGGCCCTGCTGAAGCTCCGCGGCGGGGCCCCGGCCTTTCTGCTCGAATCGGCCGAGCAGGGCCAGCGGTTCGGCCGGTACTCGTTCATCGGCCACCACCCCCGGGAGATCATCCGGTGGTCGCTCGGGGACGACGGAGATCCCTACGCCCTGGCCGCCGCCGCGGTCGCCCGGTACCGCCAGCCGCCGGCGGTCGACCTCGCCCCGTTCGCCGGGGGGGCCGTCGGCTTCTTCGGCTATGACCTCGTCCGGACCGTCGAGCCGCTGGCCGAGCCCAACCCCGACACGCTCGGCCTCCCCGACATGGCGTTGATGCTGAGCGACGCTCTCGTCGTCTTCGACCACCTCAAGCACACCGTGACCATCCTCGCCAACGTCTACACCGAGGAGGGCGAGCTCGACGACGCCTACGCCGACGCCTGCGCGGCGATCGCCGGGGTCCGCGCCGCCCTGGCCGGCCCGGTCCCGCTTCCGGCGTCCCCCCGCCGGCCGCGGCCCCTCCCCGAGTTCCGCTCGAACATGTCGCCCGGGGACTTCGAGGCGATGGTGGCCCGGATCATCGAGTACATCTACGCCGGGGACGCCTTCCAGGTCGTCCCCTCCCAGCGGTGGTCGGCCCCGGTCGAGGTCGACGCCTTCTCGATCTACCGGGGCCTCCGGGCGATCAACCCGAGCCCCTACATGTACTTCCTGGACTTCGGGGACTTCCAGTTCGCCGGGGCGAGCCCCGAGGCGCTGATCACGGTCACCGGCCGCCGGGTATCGACCCGGCCGATCGCCGGGACCAAGCCCCGGGGGGCGACCGCCGCCGAGGACGAGCTGATCGCGGCCGAGCTCCTCGCCGACGAGAAGGAGCGGGCCGAGCACCTCATGATGGTCGACCTCGGGCGCAACGACCTCGGCCGGGTCTGCGACTACGGGAGCGTGACGGTCGACGCCATGCTCGAGGTCGAGCTCTACAGCCACGTCATGCACATCGTCTCGGCCGTCTCCGGCGACCTCCGGGACGGGGTGGGGGCGATGGACGCCCTGCGCTCGGTCCTCCCGGCCGGGACCCTGTCGGGGGCGCCGAAGGTCCGGTCGATGCAGATCATCGACGAGCTCGAGCCGGTCAAGCGGTGCGGGTACGGCGGCGCGGTCGGCTACCTCTCCTACACCGGGCAGCTCGACACGGCGATCCACATCCGGACGGTGATCGTCAAGGACGGGGTCGCCCACGTCCAGGCCGGGGGCGGAACCGTGGCCGACGCCAAGCCGGCCTACGAGTTCGCCGAGTCCGAGGCCAAGGCCCGGGCCGTCCTGCGGGCCGTCGAGCTGGCCGGCCAGCAGCCGGACTGGGACTAGGCCGTGCTGACCCTCGTCGTCGACAACTACGACTCGTTCACCTACAACCTCGTCCAGTACCTCGGCGAGCTCGGGTCGGAGATCGAGGTGGTCCGCAACGACCGGGTGGCGGTCGACGAGCTCCTCGGCCGGGGCTTCGACCGGGTCGTCGTCTCGCCCGGGCCGTGCACCCCGAACGAGGCCGGCATGTCGCTCGAGGTCGTCCGCCGCTTCCCCGAGGCCGGGGTCCCGACCCTGGGGGTCTGCCTCGGCCACCAGGCGTTGGCCCAGGCCTTCGGCGGCCAGGTGGTCCGCCATCGGCCGGTCCACGGGAAGACGGCGGTGATCGAGCACGACGGGCGGACGATCTACGCCGGTCTCTCGAACCCGCTGACCGTCGGGCGCTACCACTCCCTGGTCGTCGAGCCGGACCTCCCCAACTGCCTCGAGGTCTCGGCGACCGGGGCCGGCGTGGTCATGGGGATCCGCCACCGGGAGCTCCCGGCCGAGGGCGTCCAGTTCCACCCGGAGTCGGTCCTCACCGACGAGGGGATGGCCCTCCTGCGCAACTTCCTCGGCCCGGTCGGGGCTCCGAGCCTCGGGCGGACCGAGGCCGGGACCGGGCGCCCGGCCGGGGGGTAGTCGTGACCGAGCTCCCGGACGCCGTGGTGACCCGGGCGCTCGACACCGTCGCCCGGGGCCGGGACCTCTCGGCCGAGGAGGCGGGCGAGGTCCTCGGGCGGATCATGTCCGGCGAGGTCTCCCCGGTCCAGACCGCCGGGTTCCTGGTCGCCCTGCGGACCAAGGGCGAGACGGTCGAGGAGGTCGTCGGCTTCGCCCGGACGATGCGCTCGCTGGCCACCCCGGTCCCGGTGTCCCGGGCCGGGGAGCTCCTCGACACGGCGGGGACCGGGGGTGGCCGGGCGTCGTTCAACGTCTCGACCACGGCGGCCCTGATCGCCGCCGGGGCCGGGTGCGTCGTCGCCAAGCACGGGAACCGGTCGGCCACGAGCCTGTCCGGGTCGGCCGACCTGCTCGAGGCGCTCGGGGCTCGGATCGACCTGGCCCCCGAGGCGGTCGGCCGGTGCATCGAGGAGGCCGGCTTTGGCTTCATGTTCGCCCCGGCCCACCACCGGGCCACCCGCCACGTCGTCCCGGTCCGCAAGGCGCTGGGGGTCAGGACGATCTTCAACCTCCTCGGCCCGCTGACCAATCCGGCCGGGGCCGGGTGCCAGCTGATCGGGGTGTCCGACCCGGCGTTCACCGACGTGATCGCCGGGGCCCTCCGGGATCTCGGGGCCGCCCGGGCCCTGATCGTGACCTCCGACGACGGCCTCGACGAGATCAGCGCCGCGGCCCCGACCCGGGTGATCGAGGTCGGCGGGGACGGGGACATCCGCCGGTACACGGTCACCCCGGCCGGCCTCGGGGTCGAGTCGGTCGCGAGCGATGCCGTCGGCGGGGGGACCCCGGCCGAGAACGCGGCCACCACCCGGTCGATCCTCGCCGGGGCGAGCGGGCCGGCCCGGGCGGTGGCCCTGATGAACGCCGGGGCGGCGATCTACGCGGCCGGCCGGGCGGAGACGATCGCCGAGGGGGTCGAGCTCGCCCGGCGGGCGATCGACGACGGGGCGGCCGGAGCCGCGCTCGACCGGTTCGTCGCCGCGACCCAGGCGCTGGCCCCGTCGTGAGCACCGTGCTCGACGGGATCCTCGCCACCACCCGCGAGGAGGTCGCCCGGCGCCGGCGGGACCGGCCGCTGACCGAGCGCCCGAGCCAACGGCCCCCGCACGCCTTCCGCGAGGCCCTGGGGGAGGCGGGCCTGTCGATCATCGCCGAGCACAAGCGCCGGTCCCCGTCGGCTGGGCCGATCGGGCTCGGGGTCGAGGTGGCCGAGATCGCCCGGGCCTACGAGCGGGGCGGGGCCCGGGCCCTGTCGATCCTGACCGAGGAGCCGCACTTCGGCGGGTCGCTCGCCGACCTGGCGGCCGCCCGGGCGGCCACGGACCTCCCGCTCCTGCGCAAGGACTTCGTCGTCGACCCCTACCAGCTGCTCGAGGCGGTCGAGGCCGGGGCCGACGCCGTCCTCCTGATCGTCGCCGCACTCGACCAGTCGGAGCTCGCCGAGCTCCACGTGATGGCCGCGGCCCTCGGGCTCGACGTCGTCGTCGAGGTCCACGACCGGGCCGAGCTCGAACGGGCGCTGGCCGTCGGCCCGGGGATCGTCGGGATCAACAACCGCGACCTCCGGGACTTCTCGGTCGACGTCGGCCGGACGCTCGAGCTCGCCCCGGAGATCCCCGGCCCGGGACTCGTCGTCTCCGAGTCGGGGCTCGACTCCGTCGGTCAGCTCGAGCGCCTGCGCGAGGCCGGGATCGACGCCGCCCTGATCGGGGAGAGCCTGATGCGGGCGTCCGACCCGGCCGCCGCCCTCCGCGGCCTGCTCGGCGTGGGCCCCGGGGGCGACCTGCGGGGGGACGCCGGGCCGGGCAGGGCGTGAGGCCCTACCCGGCTGGCTCCGGAGCCCGGGCGCGACCCCCCGGTCGCGCCGTCCCCCGACTCCTGCTCGGTTGGGGGAGCCGCACGCGGCCGTTCCCGGTCGCGCCACCTCTGCTCACCCGCTCGGACAACCTACGCCGGCCCGGCCGAGTCGTGTGTGACGTCGGTCACACGATTTAGGAATCGTAACGGCCCGCTTTAGGGCGAATTCAGGGCGCCGGTGCAGACTCCGCGTCCCGATGAAGAACACCGTACGCTCATTCGTCGCCGCTCTGGTCGGCGGAGCACTGGTCGCGGTGGCGCTCGTCGGGTTCGGGGTCGGCGGGGGCGGGAACACGACGACGACGATCGTCCAGCAGGCCCCCCTGACGGCATCGAACGCCGCGACCCAGGCGACCGGGCTGACCCCCCGGGACATCTACAAGCGCGCGGCCCCGGGGGTCGTCTTCGTCCGGGCCAACATCGTCGCCCAGACCCAGTCGCCCTTCGACCTCTTCCCCCAGACCCAGCAGGGCGAGGCGACCGGATCGGGCTTCGTGATCGACAAGACCGGGACCATCCTGACCAACGCCCACGTCATCCAGGGCGCCCAGAAGGTGACGGTCCAGTTCGAGGACCAGAAGATCGTCAACGCCCAGGTCGTCGGCAAGGACCTCAACTCCGACCTCGCCCTGCTCAAGGTCTCGCCCGACGGCCTGAGCCTCGATCCCCTCCCGCTCGGAGACAGCAAGAACGTCCAGGTCGGCGACCCGACGATCGCCATCGGCAACCCCTTCGGCCTCGACCGGACGCTGACCACCGGCGTCGTCTCGGCCCTCCAGCGCCGGATCCAGGCGCCCAACGGCTTCCAGATCGACAACGTCATCCAGACCGACGCCCCGATCAACCCCGGGAACTCCGGCGGCCCGCTGCTCGACGCCACCGGCCGGGTGATCGGGATCAACTCGCAGATCGAGACCGGCGGGGGCCAGGGAAGCGTCGGGATCGGCTTCGCGGTTCCGATCGACACGGCCAAGCAGGTCATCCCCCAGCTCGAGCACGGGGGGACGGTCGCCCGGGCCTACCTCGGGCTGAGCAGCCTGACCATCGACGGGTCGCTCGACTCACTCGGCCTGCCGGTGAAGAACGGGGCGCTCGTCGAGTCGGTGACCAGCGGCTCCCCGGCCGAGAAGGCGGGCGTCAAGGCCGGGAACATCTCGGCCCAGGTCAACGGCGGGCCGATCGAGCTGGGCGGCGACATCGTCGTCGGCGTGGACGGCAAGAAGGTCACCTCGAGCGACGACCTCGGCAGCCTGATCAACAACCACAAGCCCGGGGACACGGTGAAGCTCGACGTGCTCCGGGACGGCAAGCACAAGACCTTCGCGGTCAAGCTCGCCTCTCGTCCGAACACCCTGGCAGCGACGGGGCCCGGGGGCTAGCCGGAGCGTCGGGAGCACCCCTGGATCCGGCGGCTCGGCCGGGCCGATGTAACCCGTCGGCGGTCATCCACGAGCCCCGCGGGAGGTTCCGGGCTTCGGGCGGGAGCAGGGCGTCGACCCCGGCCGGTCGCGGCCCGGCGTGAGCTTGACACGGTCGCGGGCGGTCGAGGACGATGGCTCGCGTGGGAGGCATCAGCGGAATCGCCGCGATCGAGGTGCTCATCGGGCTGAGCTTCGTCTTCTTCCTCTTGAGCACGGTGTGCTCGGCGGTTCAGGAGACGCTCGCGGCGGTGCTCGGATGGCGGGCCAAGACGCTCGAGGACGCGGTGAACAACATGCTCGGGATGCCGCGGGAGGATCTGCTCGGGAAGTCGAAGCCGAAGCGGAGCCTGTCCGACTGGCTCGTGCGGATCGGACTCGTCGAGAAGAGGATCGTCCATCCCGACCTGCGGAGGGCGTACACCGACATGGGCCTGCATCCGGGCTTCGCCGACCTGACGACGGCCGTCTTCGAGCACTGGCGCATCCAGGGGCTGGTGAGCGATCCCGGTTCGGAGTTGCGCCGCCGCTGCCGCCCGTCGTACGTGCGCCCGCAGGCCGTCTCGGTCGCCATCGCCGAGACGGTCGCCAG
>JAXDHK010000181.1:0-7369 GCA_034664545.1 Solirubrobacteraceae bacterium | reverse complement strand
TCCCCGAGATCGCCGTGGACGCGGCCGCCGAGATCGTCGCCCGCCTCTCCTTCCTCCCGGCCGAGGCCCAGTGGATCAACGGGCTGCGCGAGCCGGTGATGATGGACACGACCAAGGCCCACCGGGAACTCGGGTGGCGGCCCAAGCACGACGCCCTGTCGACCGTCCGGGCGACGATCGAGGCCAACCGTCTGAGCCGGATGGTCCGGTAGGCGCATCGGCGAGGGCCGAGGGCACACCCCTCCGGTGTCGCACTTGTCGGTGTCCGGTGCTCCACAACCGGTGGTGCCAACGATCCGCCCCGGCTACACCATCGCCGATACCGGACCGACGGCCGAGCTCCGGCTCGCCGAGGCTTGCGCGTCCGCGGTGCGCGCCGAGCTGGCCGATCGAGAAGTCCGCCAGGCCCGCCAGCGGGCCGGCCTCACCCGCGCCGCCGAACTCGTCGGCAGGGACGCGCTCGTCAGCGCCCGGGCATGCCGCTGATCCTCCTCGACAAGTCGGCGTGGGTCCGCGGCGGCCCGGAACTCGTGAACTATGGCGAGTTGTGGCTGTGCGCGATCACGCGAATGGAGATCCTCTACGGCGCACGGCCCTCCCCCAAGCAGGCGGAGCCCAGATCGGAACGCGCCCCCCCCGGCCGGCGCCCAGCCGTCGTCCCCGACCCGTCACGAACCTAGACGGCGCCCGCCGGTCAGGGGCGCGGCTCCGATCTGGGCGGAGCCGGCTCCGAGAGCAGAACCCCGAACCACTTCTCCTCGACCCCCCCGGTCAGATCCACGTGGACGTGCTTGACCTCGGTGTACTCGTTGAGCCCGTAGATCCCGTGCTCCCGCCCGTTCCCCGACTGCTTGTACCCGCCGAACGGGGCGACGCAGTTGATCAGGTGGTGGTCGTTGATCCAGATCGTCCCGGCCCGGAGGCGCTTGGCCGTGGTCAGGGCCCGGTCGTAGTCCTGGGTCCAGACGGCGGCGGCCAGCCCGTAGATCGTGTCGTTGGCCACGGCGATCGCCTCCTCGTCGTCCTCGACCTTGATCACCGCGAGGACCGGGCCGAAGATCTCCTCCTGGGCGATCGTCATCGAGTTGCTCACGTCGGTGAAGATCGTCGGCTCGAAGAAGTGGCCCTTCCCGCCCGGCCCCTCGACCGCCTTGCCCCCGAGCACGAGCCGAGCGCCCTCGTCGAGCCCGGTCTGGACGTACCCGGCGACGATGTCCCGCTGCTCGGCCGAGACCAGCGGCCCCATGTCGGTCGCGTAGTCGAGCGTGTCGCCCAGCTTGATCGTCCGGGCCCGCGCGACCAGCCGCTCGACGAACTCGTCGTGGATCCCGGCCGGGAGGATCAGCCGGGTCCCCGACTCGCAGGCCTGGCCCTGATGGAAGAAGGTTGCCCAGAGCGCGCCGTCGACCGCGGCGTCGAGGTTCGCGTCCTCGAAGACGATGTTCGGGGACTTGCCCCCGAGCTCGAGCGTGCACCGCTTGATCGTCCCGGCCGCCAGCTCCATGATCCGCCGGCCGACCGCCGTCGACCCGGTGAAGGAGACCTTGTCGACCAGCGGGTTTCCGGCCAGCTCCTCGCCGACCGTCCGGCCCGACCCGGTGACGACGCTGACCACCCCGGGCGGGAGCTCGGTCTCGGCGATGAGCTCGGCCAGGCGCAGGGCGGTCAGGGGCGTGTTGGACGCCGGCTTCAGCACCACGACGTTCCCCATGGCCAGGGCCGGGGCCAGCTTCCAGACCGCCATCAGGAGGGGGAAGTTCCAGGGGATGATCGCCGCGCAGACGCCGATCGGCTCGCGCAGGACGAAGTTGTAGGAGTGGGTCGGGAAGGAGACCGGCTCGAGCGACTCCTGGAGCTGGCGGTCGGCGTGGCGGGCGAAGTAGTCCCAGTGGACGCTCGAGTACCCGAGCTGGACGGTCGCCGCCGCCCGGATCGTCATCCCCGACTCCATCGTCTCCAACCGGGCGAGCTCGTCCTCGTGCTCGGTCAGCTTGTCGACGACCTGGAGGAGGATCCGCGAGCGCTCGGCCGGCGGGGCCTCCGACCAGACGCCCGAGTCGAACACGACGCGGGCCTGGCCGATCGCCGCCCGCGTCTCTTCGCGAGACAGGCTCGGGACCGTGGCCAACAGCTCCTCGGTACACGGATCGTAGACCGGGATCGTCGCTCCGTCAGCGGCCGTGACCCACTCGCCGCCGACGTAGTTGCCCCAGTTCCGTACGCCCTTCGCCGTCTGCGTGGCCATCTGCTCTCCTCGGTTGGACCCACCAACTCTAGCGGGCGCCCGACCCCCCGCGCCGTCCCGACCCGGCCGCCGGTAAGCCCCCGGACCCGCGGCGCCGCCCCGCCTCCAAACGTTCGTCGAATCGGGTACCGGCCGGGCCAGCCGGGGTACGCGCAGGAGTAGTCTCGCAAGCTCGGCATTCGACCCTGGGGAGGGAGAGCCATGGCAGACGTTCGCGTCTCGCTGGAAATCAACGGAACCACCTATGAGCGGGAGGTGGAGCCGCGGCTGCTGCTCATCCACTTCCTCCGCGACCACCTCGGACTGACCGGGGCCCACGTCGGGTGCGACACGTCCAACTGCGGGGCGTGCACCGTCCACCTCGACGGGGCCGCGGTCAAGGCGTGCACGGTCCTGGCCGTCCAGGCCGACGGCGCCCGGGTGACCACGATCGAGGGACTCGGGTCGACCGGCGACCTCCATCCCATCCAGGAGGCCTTCTGGGAGCACCACGGGCTCCAGTGCGGGTACTGCACGCCCGGGATGATCATGGCCGCGGCCGACCTGCTCGAGCGCAATCCCGACCCCTCCGAGCACGAGGTCCGCGACGCCCTGTCGGGCAACCTCTGCCGGTGCACCGGGTACCACAACATCGTCAAGGCCGTGCTCGCCGCCGCCCGGGCCCCCCACGACGGGGACGCCACCCCGCCGGAGAGCCCCGGGGATCCGACGCTCCCGGTCATGGGGGTCGGAGCATGAGCCCCTCGGAGACCACCCCCACCGACACCAACGCCACCGACGCCACCAACGGCCAGAGCGCCTACGTCGGGCGCCGGATGCGCCGCAAGGAGGATCCGCCCCTGCTCACCGGGAAGGGCCGCTACACCGACGACATGGTCGTCCCCGGGATGCTCTACGCGGCGATCGTCCGCTCGACCGAGGCCCACGCCCGGATCGCGTCGATCGACACCAGCCGGGCCGCCGAGGCCCCGGGGGTCCACGGGGTGTTCACCGCCGAGGATCTCGACCTCGCCGCCGGGATGCCGATGGCCTGGGTCCCCCCGGGGGTCGAGGTCAAGACGCCCGAGCACTGGCCGCTGGCCCGGGGGGAGGTCAAGCACGTCGGCCAGGGGGTGGCGGTCGTCTTCGGCGAGGACAAGTACGCCACGGTCGACGCCGCCGGCCTCGTCGAGGTCGCCTACGAGACGCTCCCCGTGGTCGTCGACCCCGAGGCCGCCCTCACCGACGGATCGCCCCTCGTCCACGAGGAGTTCGGCACGAACAAGACCCACGAGTGGGGCCTCGGGTCCGAGGACATGGACGTGGCCTGGGAGGAGGCCGACGTCGTCCTCGAGCGGCGGATCGTCAACCACCGGACGGCCGGGGCCCCGATCGAGCCGCGGGCGTGCATCGCCGACTACCGGGCCGGGTACCTGACGCTCTGGACCACGACCCAGATCCCCCACCTGACCCGGTCGTTCCTGGCCGGGTCGATGCAGATGAGCGAGGACCACATCCGGGTCGTCGCCCCCGACGTCGGCGGGGCCTTCGGGGTCAAGCTCAACCATTACCCCGAGGAGGCGATCGCCTGCGCCGCCTCCCGGAAGCTCGGCCGGCCGATCAAGTGGACCGAGACCCGGTCGGAGCACATGGCCACGACCATCCACGGCCGCGACCAGATCGACTACGTGAAGATGGGCGTCAAGCGCGACGGGACGATCACCGGGATCCACATCAACGTGATCGCCGACCTCGGGGCCTACTACCTCCTGCTGACCCCGTTCATCCCGTGCTTCACCGCCTTCGTGGCCGGGGGCTGCTACAAGATCCCCCGGGTCCGGACCGACATCACCGGGGTGTTCACCAACAAGTTCCCGACCGACGCCACCCGGGGGGCCGGCCGGCCGGAGGCGACCCACCTGCTCGAGGTGATGGTCGACCAGGCCGCGGCCGAGCTCGGGATCTCGCCGATCGAGATCCGCCGGCGGAACTTCATCCCCAAGGAGGACTTCCCGGCCACGGTCGCCGTCGGGATCGTCTACGACTCGGGCGACTACCACGGGTCGCTCGACAAGCTCCTGTCCAAGATCGACCTCGACGCCTTCGAGCGCGACCGGGCCGAGCTCCAGAAGCAGGGCATCTACCGGGGCATCGGCTTCTCCACCTACATGGAGATCTGCGGCCTCGCCCCGTCGCGCATCGTCGGGCCCGGGGGCGTCGGGATCCAGGCCGGGTTCTGGGAGTCGGCGCTCGTCCGGGTCCACCCGTCGGGGTCGGTCACCGTCTACACCGGGACCTCGCCCCACGGCCAGGGGCTCGACACGAGCCTCGCCCAGATCGTCGCCGACCGGCTCGGGACCTCGCCGGAGGTGGTCGAGGTCATGCACGGGGACACCAACACCGGTCCCTACGGGATGGGCACCTACGGGTCGCGGTCGCTGTCGGTCGGCGGGGAGGCGGTCGCCCGGGCGGCCCAGAAGGTCCAGGACAAGGCCAAGGCGATCGTCGCCCACGTGCTCGAGGCCGCCCCCGAGGACATCGAGGTCACCGGGGACCGATTCTCGGTGAGGGGGTCGCCCGGGAAGGGCATGGCCCTGTCTGAGATCTCGGGGGCCGCCTACATCCCCGAGAACCTCCCCGACGGGATGGAGCCGGGGCTCGAGGAGACGACGTTCTACGACCCGACGAACTTCGTCTACCCGTTCGGGGCCCACGCCTGCGTGGTCGACGTCGACGCCGAGACCGGGCGGATCGACGTGTCCCGGTACGTGGCCGTCGACGACTGCGGCCCGGCGATCAACCCCCTCCTGATCGAGGGGCAGGTCCACGGGGGCATCGTCCACGCCCTGGGTCAGGCGCTCTACGAGCGCATCCACTACGACGAGAACGGCCAGCTCGTGACCGGGACGTTCCTCGAGTACTGCATCCCGAGCGCGGCCGACGTCCCGAGCTTCGAGACGGATCGGACGGAGACCAAGTCCCCGTCGAACTCGCTCGGGGTAAAGGGCATCGGCGAGGCCGGGACGATCGCCGCCTCCGGGGCCGTGGTCAACGCCGTGGTCGACGCCCTCCGGCCGCTCGGGGTGACGTTCATCAACATGCCGCTCAACTCGATGCACGTCTGGGAGACCATCCAGGAGGCCCGCTCATGATCCCGGCAGCGTTCGACTACGTCGCGCCCGAGTCCCTCGACGAGGCGATCCGGGCCCTGTCCGACGGGGGCGAGGAGGCGAGGCTCCTGGCCGGGGGGCATTCCCTGCTCCCCCTGATGAAGCTCCGCTTCGCCGCCCCGTCGCTCCTCGTCGACCTCCGGCGGGTCCCCGGGCTCGCCGGGGTGCAGACCGGGAGCGAGAGCGGGAACGGGAGCGGGAGCGGGAGCGGGGACGGGGGTGGGTCCGTCCGGATCGGGGCGATGACCACCCACACCGCCGTGGCCGATGCCGGCCTCGGCCTCCTGAGCGCCGTGGCGGCCAAGATCGCCGACCCCCAGGTCCGCAACCGGGGGACGATCGGGGGTTCGCTCGCCCACGCCCACCCGGCGTCCGACCTCCCGGCCGTCGTCCTGGCCGCCGAGGGGACGATCGTCGCCCAGGGGCCGGGCGGCGGGACCCGTGAGATCCCGGCCGGGGACTTCTTCCGCGGCTACCTCGAGACGGCGCTGGCCGGCGACGAGGTGGTGACCGAGATCCGGCTCCCGGGGACCGAGGGGTGGTCGTTCGGTTACGAGAAGTTCGCCCGCCGCCAGGAGGACTGGGCGATGGTCGGGGTGTGCGCCCTGGTCCGGGTCGAGGACGGGGTCTGCGCCGACGTCCGGGTCGGGCTGACCCACATGGCCGGGACGGCGCTCCGGGCCGGGGCGGTCGAGGCCGAGCTCCGGGGCCAGCCGCTCAACACCGAGACGATCGCCCGGGCGGCGGGACACGCCGCCGAGGGGACCGACCCGCCGGCCGACCTCAACGCCTCGGCCGACTACCGGCGCCACCTGGCCCGGGTGCTCTGCCGGCGGGCGCTCGCGCAGGCCGCCGGGTGAGCTTCGGGTCGATCGAGGACGTCGAGCGGGCTCTGGCCGGGCAGGACTACCTGGTCGACCAGAGCCTGGCCACGGCGGTGTTCCTGGCCGTGACCCTCGAGCAGCCGCTCCTGCTCGAGGGCGAGGCCGGGGTCGGGAAGACCGAGATCGCCCGGGCCCTGTCGAGCGCCCTCGGGGCCCGGCTGATCCGGCTCCAGTGCCACGAGGGCATCGACGTCCACCAGGCCCTCTACGACTGGGACTACGCCCGCCAGCTGCTGTCGGTCCGGGCCGGGGGTCAGGCCGGCGGGGAGGACCTCTACTCCCGGGCCTTTCTCCTCCGGCGGCCCCTGCTCGAGGCCCTCGAGGCGACCGACCCGGTCGTCCTCCTGATCGACGAGATCGACCGGGCCGACGACGAGTTCGAGGCGTTCCTGCTCGAGCTGCTCTCGGACTTCCAGGTCTCGATCCCCGAGCTCGGGACGATCGTCGCCGCCCGGCGGCCGATCGTCCTCCTGACCTCGAACCGGACCCGGGAGCTCCACGACGCGCTCAAGCGCCGGTGCCTCTACCACTGGATCGACTACCCGTCGGTCGACCGGGAGATCGAGATCGTCCGGGCCCGGCTCCCGGGGGTGGCCGACGCCGTGGCCCGCCGGGTCTGCGAGGCGGTGGCCCGCCTCCGGGAGGTCGACCTCTACAAGCTCCCGGGGGTCGGGGAGACGCTGACCTGGGCCCGGGCGCTCGAGGCCGTCGGCGACCTCGACGCCTCGCTCGGGGCGGCGCTGAAGGTCCGCGAGGACATCGACCGGGTCCGGGCCGAGGGGGTGCTGAGCGGTAGCTGAGCGGTTCGTCTCCCTCCTGGCCGCGGGGCTGCGCGCCGGGGGGGCGCGCGTCGGGGTGGGCGAGGTCCTGGCCGGGCACCGGGCCCTGGCCGCGGGGCCCCCGGCGGCGGCCCGGGCCCCCCTCCGGGCGACGCTGTGCTCGTCCCGGGCCGCCCTGCGCGCGTTTGACGCCGCCTGGGCCCGGCTCCTGGCCGCGGCCGGGGGGCCGGGGAGCGACCGGGCCGGGGCGCCCGAGGACGAGATCCTCGACGACCTCGTCCGGACGGCCCGGATGGCCCTCCCCCGGGTCGG
>JAXDHK010000180.1:0-3488 GCA_034664545.1 Solirubrobacteraceae bacterium | reverse complement strand
CGGGTTCAGGCCTCCGAGCAGCTCGGCCCGACCCTGGCGGTCGACGACGTCGACCTCACGGCGCTCGTAGGCCCGGCCGAGGTGGGCGAGGAGGAGCCGGACCTTGTAGCAGTTGCCCGAGACCCGGGAGTCGTAGAGCAGCATGCTCCGCTCCGGGTCGGGGCTACTGGGCGGAGAGGAGGTCGATGTCGAAGATCAGGGGGGCGTTGGGCGGAATCGTGCCCTGGCCGGTCGCGCCGTAGGCCAGCGATGCCGGGATGATCAGCTGGCGGCGGCCGCCGACGTGCATCCCGACGAGGCCCATGTCCCAGCCCTTGATGACCCCGCCCGTCCCGAGGGTGAAGCTGAACGGCTGGCCGCGATCCCAGGACGCATCGAACTGCTTGCCGGTCTTGTAGAGGACGCCGACGTACTGGACGCTGAGGGTCTGGCCGGCCGCGGCCGCCGGGCCGGTGCCCTTGACGAGGTCGCGGACGACGAGCTTGGTCGGAGCCGGGCCCGTGCCCTTGGCGATCGTCGGCTTCTTGGCCAGGGCGGGGTTGGCCGGGGTGGTCGGGGTCGATGCGACCGAGGCGGTGGTGCTCGGGCCGGCGGCGGGGGCGGGCTGGATCGAGCTGTCGACCGAGGAGCTCGAGGATCCGCAGCCCCCGGCGACGAGGGCGAGGATGACCGCGGCGGCGGAGACGATGGGGCGGGGGCGCATCCGGCGACAGGGTACATGGACCGGCGGTCGGGCCGCGCTGGGGTCAGGCGTAGTAGAGCTGGTCGACGCTGCCGGCGTCGTCGGCGGGCTCGTGGCAGGTCGGGCAGTACCAGCGGGCCTCGAGCGGGGTGCCGCAGCTCGCGTGACGGAGCGGATCCCCGCCGGCATGGCGGACGCCCCAGTCGGCGAGCAGGCGCAGGACGCCGGCGAGGTCGTGCCCGGCGGGGGTGAGCTCGTAGAGGAAGCGGGGAGGACGCTCGGAGTAGGGGACGGCGAGCACGAGCCCGGCCTGCTCGAGCTGGCGCAGGCGCTGGGTGAGGACGTTCGGGGCGATCCCGTCAACGGCGGTCGCGATCTCGCCGAACCGGCGGGGCCCGTCGAGCAGGACGGCGACGACGGCGAGCTTCCATCGGTCGCCCACGCGCTGGAGGGCCTGGGTCAGGGGGGGTGGGTTCGGAGCGGTTTCGGGCGGGTCGGGGGGCGGGCTCACCGAGGGGAGTCTAGGCCGGCGGCCACGGATTGGTAAAGTAGCGACTTGCAGATGACAAGTGACAAGGGGAAGAGATGACGGTGCTCGGGGAGATCGAGACGGCGATCGGGGAGGCGGCCCGGACCGCGGGTCCGGGGGTGGTCGGGATCGAGCGCCGGGCGGGTCGGGGGAGCGGGATCGTCGTGGCGCAGGACGAGGTGCTGACCCTGGCCAGCAACCTCCGGGATCCGACCGGGTCGGTGGGGGTGGCGTTCGCCGGGGGTCGGCCGGGTCAGACGGGGAGCGTGGCCGGGGTCGACGACGATCTCGACCTGGCGCTGATCCGGGTGGCCACGGGGGAGATCGAACCGCTGGTCTTCGGGCCCGAGGCGGGGGGGGGGGGGGCGGCGGTGATCGCCCTGGCGAACCCCGGGGGGCAGGGCGTGCGGGCGACGTTGGGCTTCGTCGCCGCGACCGAACGGAGCTACCGGGGACCGCGGGGACGGGTGGTCAGCGGGGCGCTCGAGCACACGGCGACGCTCCCGCGGGGGTCGGCCGGGGGGCCGCTGCTCGACCGGGAGGGCCGGGTCGTCGGGCTGAACGCGGTGCGGGTCCAGGGCGGGCTGATCCTGACCCTGCCGGGGATCGCGGTCTGCGAGCGGGTGGCGCTCCTGCGCCGGGGTGGGCGTCCGAGGCCGCCGGCCGAGCTCGGGGTGGCGGTCGTCTCGGCGGGGGTGGCCCGCCGGCTGCGCCGGGCGGTCGGCCTGCCCGAGCGGGAGGGCCTGCTCGTCCACGCGGTCGCCGGGGGCTCACCGGCGGAGCGGGCGGGGCTCCGGGCGGGCGACCTGATCGTCGGGGCGGGGGAGGCGCCGATCGACGGGGTCGATGCCCTCTACGCGGCCGTCGACCGGGTCGGAGCCGACGCGACGATCGACGTCCGGGTGGTGCGCGGGGTGGAGGAGCACACGGTCGGCGTTCAGCTCGGAAGCCCGCGATGAGGAGTCACCTGACCGCCCCGGGGGAGGCCGAGGCGCTCGACGCCTACTCGACCGTGGTCTCGAGCGTGGCCGAGACCCTGTCCCCGTCGGTGTCGAACCTCCGGCTGACCCGGCGGACGCGGAGCGGGGGCGAGGCGACGGCCGGGGCGGGGAGCGCGGTCGTGCTGACGCCGGACGGATTCCTCCTGACCTGCGCCCACGTGGTCTCCGGACCGGGCGCGCGGGGGCAGGCGTCGTTCGTGGACGGGCGGGAGCTCGACTTCCGGGTGGTGGGGACCGACCCGCTCTCGGACCTGGCCGTGGTCCGGGCCGACGGCGGGGATCTGGTCCCGGCCGTCCTGGGCGACGCCGAGGGCCTGCGGGTCGGACAGCTGGTCGTGGCCATCGGCAACCCCCACGGGTACGCGGGATCGGTCACGGCCGGGGTGGTATCCGCCCTCGGCCGGTCGCTCCCGGCGAGGTCGGGGGGGACGGTGCGGGTCATCGACGACGTGATCCAGACCGACGCGGCGCTCAACCCGGGCAACTCGGGCGGGGCCCTGGCCGACAGCCGGGGACGGGTCGTCGGGATCAACACGGCGCTGGCCGGGATCGGCCTGGGACTGGCGGTTCCGATCAACGAGACGACCCGCGCGGTGATCGGGGCGCTGATGCGCGACGGCCGGGTCAGGCGGGCCTACCTGGGGATCGCCGGGGGCCCGCGCCCGCTGCCGCCGAACGCCCGCCGGGCGGTCGGGGCGGCGAGCTGCGTCGAGGTGGTCGAGGTCTCGGCGGGAAGTCCGGCCGAGCGGGGCGGCCTCCGGGGCGGGGACCTGATCTACGAGCTCGGGGGGCGCCGGATCGCCGGGGTTCCGGACGTCCAGCGGGCGCTCCGCCACGAGCTGATCGGCGCTCCGGTCGAGGTGGAGATCTGGCGCGACGAGGGGAGCATGACGCTGCGGGTGGTTCCGACCGAGCTGGGCTGAGCGCGTCCGGGGCAGCCGACGAGCGCAGCCGGTAGGTGACGACCACCCACGAGCCGGACCCGCCGGGGTTGAAGCAGATCGTGTCGAGCCGGTATTTTCCGACACGCTGTCAAGAACCCCTCGGCCCGGATCCCGAGTGAAGCCGATCAACGTCTCCGTGCAGGGCGGCCGCCCCGCGATCGCCCCGCCGGCTGAGGCGCCGCCCGGCCGACCCGGACCGCGGGCGCGCCTGCCCGCGGCCTCGAGGTAGCCGGCCCCCGAGCCCCCGCAGGTCGAGGCGACGACGGCGAGCACGCCGACGGTTAGGATTCCTCCCGACCGGGCAAGAGCCGGTCATGAATCGCGGGAGGCCG
>JAXDHK010000179.1:0-2953 GCA_034664545.1 Solirubrobacteraceae bacterium | reverse complement strand
CGGGTGAGCATCGAGCAGCTCGCGTCGATCTCGGCGGAGGGGTCCCTGATGGCCTACGACCTCGCCCACGGGCGGACCAAGACGACGTTCGTCCGGGTGCACGGCGAGGAGCTGAGCGCCCAGGCCGAGCACGAGGCGGAGAGGCTCAGCGACGATCCGGTGGCCCGGGACCTCGTCGGGCGGATCAAGGTGGCGGTCAAGCTCGCCGCCGACATCGGCGGGGCGATCGACGAGCTCCGCGTCTCACCGGACGACCGGGGCCAAGCCGCGCAGGACGAGGCCAAGCTCCGGGGCTGGGCCGACCAGGCCGGGAAGCTGGCTGAGTCGATATGAAGAAGGTGCTCCAGCTCGCGCTGGGGATCATCGCGGCGATCGGGGGGTTCGTCGACATCGGCGAGCTCGTGTTCGACGTCCAGGCCGGCGCCGGCTATCGGTATCAGCTGCTCTGGGCGGTCGTGGTCGGCGTGATCGGAATCATCGTGTTCGCCGAGATGACCGGGCGGGTCGCGGCGGTGTCCGGGCGCCCGGTGTTCGACGTGGTGCGGATGCGGATGGGCTTCAACGTCGGGCTCGTGACCCTGGTCGCGTCGCTGCTGATCAACCTCCTCACCCTGGCCGCGGAGGTGGGCGGGGTGGCGATCGTCCTGGATCTCCTGTTCGACGTGAAGGTCTCGACGCTGATCCTGGTCGGTGTCATGGGGATCGTGCTGATCGTGTACTTCGTTCCGTTCGACGGCATCGAGCGGATCTTCGGGTACCTCGGGTGCGGGCTCCTGGTCTACGTCGCGGCCGCGGTCAAGCTGAAACCCGACTGGCACCACGTGGTCGAGGGACTCGTCCCGAGCTGGCACGGCTCGGCGCTCTACGCGTATTTCGTCGTGGGCGTCATCGGGGCGGCGCTCGTGCCTTACGAGGTCTACTTCTATTCCTCGGGCGCCATCGAGGACGGGTGGGGTCCCAAGGACCTCAACCTCAACCGGGCGAACGTCATCCTCGGCTTCGGCCTCGGCGGCCTCCTGTCGATCGCCCTGATCGTGGTCTCGGCCCAGGTCTTCGCCCCCCTCCAGGTCGATCCCGGGTACCTCGGGACGACCGCCCTCGGGGCGCAGCACGCCTACGGGGAGACCGGGCTCCTGCTCGCCCTCCTGGGGATGCTGTTCGCGATCGGCGGGGCCGCCGTGGAATGCGCGTTCTCCGGGGCCTACACGTTGGCCCAATTCGCCGGCTGGGAATGGGGCAAGTACCGGGGCCCGGCCGGGGCACCGCGCTTCACGCTCACCTGGCTGATCTTCTTCGGCCTGGCGTTCGTGATCGTCGAGACCGGCGTCGACCCGGTGATCCTGACCGAGTACGCCGTGATCTTCTCGGTCGTCGCGCTCCCCCTGACCTACCTGCCGGTCCTGCTCATCGCCCGGGACCCGACGTTCATGGGTGAGCACGTCAACGGACCAGTCGGAACCGTCCTCGGCTGGGTGTTCTTCGGGATCATCCTGATCGTGGCCGTCGCGGCGATTCCGCTGATCCTGATCACCCACGGGGGATCCGGATGATCGACGAGACCGTCGACCTCGTCTATCGGATCCTCGACGACCAGCTCGTCGACGTCGACGGCCGGCGGTGCGGACGGGTGGACGACCTCGAGTTCGACGGCGATCTCGGCGATCCGCCCCGACTGCGCGCGATCCTGAGCGGGTCGGGCACCTGGCACCGGCGGCTCCCGCGACCCGTCCGAGGGCTCGGACGTCGCGCCTTCGGACCCGGGATGCTCGGGGCGGACATCATCCGGGTGCCGTGGACCCAGGTCGACGAGGTCGGGGCGACGGTGAAGCTCAAGGCCAAGGCCCGGGAGCTCGGATTGGGTCAGGGCGACGATCGCCAGGCCGAGGTCGTCGAGAAGCTCCCCGACTCATGATCCTGGCGAGCGACCTCATCGGGTGCGTCGTGCGGACCGAGTCCGGAAGCAAGCTCGGGCGGGTGCACGACCTTCGGGCCCACCGAGACGGGGACGAATGGCTGCTCGTCGGGCTCGTGGTCGGGCGCGGCGGCATGGTCGCCCGGCTCGGCCAGGGTGAGGGTGAGGGTGAGGGTGGGTCCGTCCGGACGGGTCGGGTCATCGACTGGCCGTCGATCGTCGGGCTCGACGACGGTTCCATCACCGTGCGCGACGACGTCGACCCGGGCGCGGCCTGATCACCCGGGGGCGAGTCCGAGGACCTCGGGGAGGGTCCGCCCGGTGAGGACCGACCGGGGCTGGTCGGCGACGACATCCGTGCCCGGGCGGGCACTCTCGTCGCGGCGCTTGATCAGGAGCCACTGGGCCTTCTGGCCGGCTCGGGTGCGCTGGAGGGCGAAGCCTCCCCGGAGCTTCTCGCCGCGGAGGACGAAGACGGCGTGGCCACGGTCGAGCGCTTCGGGCCAGGCGACGCGACCGCCCTGCTCGTAGGTCCCCTGGTCCCAGACGATCACCCCACCGCCGGCAAGCCTCCCCTCGAAGGCGTTGTGGGTCAGGCCGTGGTCGGGAACCTCGACGGCGAGCCGCTTGACCGCCGGGTCGAGGGACGGACCCTTCGGGACCGCCCAGGAGCGCATGACCCCACCGACCTCGAGGCGGAGATCGAAATGGCGGGCGGTGGCCGCGTGCTCCTGGACGACGAACACCCCGGCGCTGACCCCCCGGACCGCGAACTGCTCGTGGCCCTCGGCCCGGACCCCGACGAGCTCGACCCCGTCGTCCCCCGGCCGGGGCGCCCGGCCGCGGAGGAAGTCCACGAGCGCGTCGACCGCGGCCCGGGGTCCCTCGGCGTGGACCTGGACGCCGCCGTCTTCGCGGGCGCGAACCCAGCCGAGCACCCCTAGGTCGCGCGCCCGGCCGAGGACCGCCTCACGCAGCCCCCCGGCCTCGGCGCCCCCGCCGACCACGACGGCCCGGATCGCCGCGTCGGCCTTCATGCGC
>JAXDHK010000178.1:0-3021 GCA_034664545.1 Solirubrobacteraceae bacterium | reverse complement strand
GCGAGGCCGAGGGTGATCGTCGTGCGGAGGGTCAGGGTCCCCGTGCACCGGGCGGTCCGGCAGCGCACGGAGATTCGGGCGACCCGGTGCTTGACCGGGGCCGTGGCGCGGACGAGGCCGATTAGCCCGACGGGGACCCGGCGCGGGACGGCGGGCGCGGTCGGGGGAGCGGGAGGCGGGGGTGGCGGAGGGGCGGGGACGATCGGGGTCGGGGGCCCGATCAGCTGCTGCCCCTGGGCCTGGGCGGCCTGGGCGATGAAGGCGGAGATCTCGGGGGCGGCCACCCGGACGTAGACGCCGGGGTAGCCCGGCTGGGCGCAGCCGGCCCCGAAGTCGACGATCCCGGCCAGGACGTAGTCGGCGGGGGGCGCGGCCGGTGTCCCGACGTCGACGACGAGCGGACCCCCGCTGTCGCCCGAGCAGGCGTCGATCCCCCCGCCGGGCTCCCCGGCGCAGAGCATCCGCGGGGTGATGGTCGGGAGGCCGAGGGTCCCGATCCGGGCGTAGTCGGCCACGCAGGTCGCGTCGGGGACGAGGTGGGTCTGGGCGACCTGGAGCTGACCGGCCAGGGTTCCCGTGTCGGACGGGGCGCCGACGGCCAGCGGGGCCGTCTCGCCCCACCCGCTGACCACGGCGGGCTGGGCCGGGCTGACCGACGGGTTGGCGAACTGGGCGGCGAGGCTCGGGGTGATGAGCGGGATCGGCGCGATCGGGACCGCCCCGTCGGGACGGGGGGAGCCGGCGTAGAGGGGGGCCGCCAGGGTCACGACGGCGATGTCGTAGTCGGCGGTGCCCGGCCCGTACTGCGGGTCGACGACGATCTGGCTGGCCACGGGCTGGGTCGGGGCGCTCGGCGGGAGGCTGGCGGTCCCGGCCAGGGCGGTCAGGCTCGCCGGGCTGACCACGGCTCCGGTCGTCTCGTCGGTCACGCAGTGGGCGGCCGTGAGGATCTGGATCGGGTCGATGATCACCCCGCCGCAGAAGGCGAACGAGGTCTGGCCGAGGAGGCCCCCGGGCATCTGGACGAACACCGCCGCCTGGTAGGGGAAGGCGGCGATGGCCGGGACCGGGTTGCCCCCGACCACGCGCAGCCCGACCGGGGCCGCGCCGGCCCGTCCGGCGCCCGCGGGGCCGGGCCCGACGAGGACGAGGACGAGGGCGAGGGCGAGCCCGCCGGCGACGCGCTGGGAGGCCCGCCTAGAAATCGGCCTGGTCGTGCGGCCCGACGACGGCCACGGCGAGCTCCTGGCTGATCCCGGCGGCCACGGTCGCGACCTCGTCGAAGGTGACGCTGTCGACGGCGGCGATCGCCGCGTCGGGATCGATGTCCTCGCCGTAGACGATGGACTGGTGGGCGGCGAACCGGGCGACGGCCCCGGAGTTCTCGAAGGCGAGGACCCGCCGGCCGGCGGTGTAGGCCCGGGCCCGCTCGACCTCGGCCTCGGTCGGCCCGTCGGTTCGGAGCTCGTCGACGATCTCCCGCATCCGGGTGTAGGCCTCGAGCGTCTTGCTCGAGTCGAGGCCCGAGGAGAGCTGGAGGATCGGGGCGTCGGCGAAGGCGTGGTCGACGGCCGAGACCGAGTAGCAGAGGCCGCGCTGCTCGCGGATCTCGTCGAACAGGCGGGAGCCCATCGACCCGCCGAGGAGCGTCGAGTAGATCGAGAGGGCGGTCCGCTGGCGGCGGTCGGCGACGTCGATCTCCGGGCGGTAGATCATCCGGAGGTGGGACTGGTTGGTCTCCCGCTGCTCGACCAGGGTGGCCGGGACGAAGGCCGGGGCCGGCTCGAACGGGTCGGGGGGTGGGAGCGTGGGGAAGCGCCCGAAGCGCTCGCCGAGCTCGGCGTCGTCCGGGAGGTGGTCGGTGTTCCCGACGAGGAAGACCCCGCCCCGCTCACCCGACCACCGGCGCTCCCGGAAGGCGACGATGGCCTCCCGGCTGAACGTCCGGAGGTGATCGGCCGGTCCGAGGACGGTCCGCCCGAGGGGATGCTCGCCGAAGGCCGCCCGATCGATCAGGTACTCGGCGACCATCGACGGCTGGTCGTGGGCACGGTTGATCTCCTGGATCACGACGCCGCGCTCGCGGTCGAGCTCGTCGGCGTCGAGGCGGGGGCGCCCGACGAAGTCGCTGAGCAGGTCGATCGCCTCGGGGGCGACCTCGGCCCGGGCGGTGATGTGGAAGGCGACGAGGTCGTGGCTGGTGTAGGCGTTGAGCATGGCGCCCATCCGCTCGGCCGTCTCGTTGACGTCGCGGTAGGTCGGGTAGGCCTCGCCGCCCTTGAACACGAGGTGCTCGAGGAAGTGGGCCATCCCGTTCTCATCGGGCCGCTCGCTCCGGGCGCCGGCGTCGAAGGCGACGAGGATGGTCAGGGCCCGGGTGCCGGGAACGGCGATCCGGTGGATCGGCAGGCCGTTCGGAGCGGTGGTCGTAGTGATCTCGGTCATCGCCTGAACGGTAGCTGGTGGCGTGCAAATGCTCTTGCAGTACCCCCCGGATCCGACATCTGTCGAGGAGGTTGGGTTACCCTCGCAAGCCATGGCGGCCACCGAAAGGGACATGCTCGAGGGCACCCGGCGCGTGCGCCCGGTCCCGGACCACCGACCGATCCGCCGGCCGTCCCGGGCGCCGGGGGGCGAGTCGGTCATCGAGTTCCACGAGGTCTGCAAGCACTACGAGGGCGGGGACGTCGGGCTCGACGGGGCGACGTTCTCGATCGAGCGCGGGGAGTGGGTGTTCGTGGTCGGGTCGACCGGGTCGGGCAAGTCGACGATCATGCGCCTCCTGATCAAGGAGCTCGAGCCGAGCTCGGGGTCGATCGTCGTCGCCGGACGCGACCTCGGCCAGATCGACCGCAAGAAGGTCCCGTCCTACCGGCGGAACCTCGGCGTCGTCTTCCAGGACTTCAAGCTCCTCCCGAACCGGACCGTCTACGCGAACGTCGCCTACGCCCTCCAGGTGACCGGGGCCAGCCGGCGGCAGATTCGCCAGAAGGTTCCGGACATCCTCCGCCTGACCGGGCT
>JAXDHK010000177.1:0-2996 GCA_034664545.1 Solirubrobacteraceae bacterium | reverse complement strand
GGCTCGGGCTCGGGCTCCCACTCCAGCTCGGGCTCGGGCTCCCACTCCGGCTCCGGCTCGGGCTCCGGCCGGGCTCGGGCTCAGAGCGCCAGCTGCTGGTAGGCGGCCGACTGGAAGGACATGCGGTGGAGCGGAGACACCCCCTGCCGGCCGATCGCCGCCCGGTGCTCGGGCGTCGAGTAGCCGACGTGGGCGGCGAACTCCCAGCCCGGATGGAGCTCGTCGGCCCGGCGCATGAACCGATCCCGGGTCACCTTGGCGACGATCGAGGCCGCGGCGATCGCCGCACTCGTCGCGTCCCCCCCGACGATCGCCCGCTGGTCGAACCCGAAGTCGGGGACGGCGAACCCGTCGATCAGGCAGATGCAGTCGGGCACGGCCACTCCCCGGAGCGCGTCCCGGAGCGCGGCCAGGTTCGTCACGTGGAGCCCCCGGGTGTCGATCCCCCGGGCACAGCGCGAGACGACGACCACCCGCCGGGCCGTGGCTAGCACGAGGGGGTACAGCGCCTCCCGGGCGTCGTGGTCGTGCTGCTTGGAGTCGTTCAGCGCCCCGAGGGCCCGGAGCTCCCGGGTGGTCAGGGCCGCCTGGTCGAAGAGGACCGCCGCCGCCACGAGCGGCCCGGCGAGGCAGCCCCGGCCAGCCTCGTCGGCCCCGGCGACGTACCGGACGCCGAGGGCTCGGTCGTAGGCGAAGAGCCGCCGGCCGCTTCCCCGCCGGCGGGCGGCCCTCCGGGCCCGCGAGTTCCCGGCCGGCGACTTGACCCGACCGGCGGGCGACTTGACCCGACCGGCCGGCGACTTGACCCGGCCGGCGGCCACCGGCCTAGAGGATGCCGATCCGTCCGACGGGCCAGTAGGTGGCGAAGGCGCCACCGATGATCCACTTCCTCGGGACGGGCCCCCAGAACCGGCTGTCGTCGGACATCCCACGGTTGTCGCCCATCATGAACCAGTGACCGGCCGGAACCTTGATCGCCGTCGGATAGGTGCACGCCTCCCCGCTCTGACACGGGGCGATGAACGGCTCCTTCTGAAGCTGCCCGTTGCGTACGACCCGGCCGTTGCGGATCGAGATCATGTCCCCGGGCCCGGCGACCACCCGCTTGATGAAGTTGACGCTCGCCTCCCGGGAGGTCGGCGTCGGGCAGATCTGGGCGGGCGTGACCTGGGCCCCGCAGGCCGGGGCCTGGTCGACCGCCCCCTGGGGGGGATGGAACACGACGATCTCGCCGATGTGGGGGTCGGAGAAGTCGTTGCCCAGGCGGTTGACCAGCACCCGCTGGCCGACGGCCAGGGTCGGGAGCATGGACTCGCTCGGGATCTTGTACGGCTTGACGACGAAGGTCTGGATCGCGATCGCCAGGCCGATGGCGATGATGACGATCAGGATGAACTCGACGACCGAGTTGCCGCGGGCGATCTTCTTCAGGATCACGCCGACGGCTCGGGTATCACGCCGACGAGTCGGGCTGACGGCTCTTGGTGCCCGCCTCCCGATCTTCGGCCGCCCCGGTCGTCGGGGTCGAGCCGGATGCGTCCGAGTCGCCGTTCACCGCCGGCGCCGCCGCCTTCGGCTCGTGGAGGAGGCCCGGCACGACCTTCTCCTCGGGTCCGACGTACCCCCGCTCGCGAACCCGGGCCCGCTTGCCGACCCGGTCGCGCAGGTAGTAGAGCTTGGCCCGGCGGACGTCGCCCCGGGCCGCGACCTCGATGCGCTCGATCTTGGGCGAGTGGAGGGGGAACGTCCGCTCGACGCCGACGCCGAAGGACTGCTTGCGGACGGTGAAGGTCTCCCGGGCGCCCTCGCCCTGACGCTTGATCGCCACGCCCTCGAAGACCTGGGTCCGGCGGCGCGTCCCCTCGATCACCTGGAAATGAACCTTGAGCCGGTCCCCGGGTGAGAAGTTGGGCACCCGGCGCAGCTGCGCGCGTTCGATGCTCTCGATGGCTCCACTCATGGCAAAAAGAAGGCGCGGGCGTGGATGACGCCGGCGCAGTGGCCAATGGTAGCGCTCGGGGGCGGCCACCGTCGCCCCCGGGACCGCTCACCCGACCCCCGACCCCGACCCGCGCCCCCGACCCCGACCCCGACCTCGACCGGCTTTCAGTCGGGGGCGGGACGCCCCCCGGCCCGAGGCGCGCCCCCGGCCGCCCCCGCGCCACTCTCCGGCCCGGCGCCCCCGGCCCGCTCGACCGAGCGCTCCCGCCGCCAGCGGCGGATCTCCTCGTGGTGTCCGGAGAGGAGGACGTCGGGCACCCGCCACCCCCGGTGGTCGGCCGGGCGCGTGTAGTGCGGGTACTCGGGCCGGCCGTCGAGGGCCGGGCTGAAGGACTCCTCGAGCGCCGAGTCGGCGTGACCGAGGGCCCCGGGGAGCTTGCGGAGCACCGCGTCGCAGACGACCATCGCCGCCAGCTCGCCCCCCGAGAGGACGTAGCGGCCGACCGAGATCTCGTCGGTGGCGAAGTGGTCGACGATCCGCTGGTCGAACCCCTCGTAGCGCCCGCAGAGGAGCGTCAGCTCCGGCTCGCCGGCCAGCTCGTCGACCAGCCGGTCGTCGAGGAGCCGGCCGGCCGGGCCGAGGGCCACCACCCTCCGGTGCCGGCAGAGCTCGACCGGATCCTCGGCATAGCGACCGCGCAGGGCCGCCTCCATCACGTCCACCCGGAGGACCATCCCGGCTCCCCCTCCGAAGGGCGTGTCGTCGACCTGACCCGCCCCGAGGGGGGTCGACGCCCGTGGATCGACGCACTCGAGCCGGGTCCCCAGCCCCAGCGCGTTGGCCACGTGGCGCTGGGTGCGAAACCAGTCGAACCACTCCGGGAACAGGGTGAAGACGTCGATGTTCACGCCGCCCCGCCCCCCGAGGCCCGGGCGAACGACCTCACGTCGCCTCGCCGAGGAAGGCCAGGTTGACGTCGATCACCCGGGCGTCCACGTCGACCCGGCGCACGGCGTCCCGGACCATCGGGACGAGGAGCTCCGACCCGTCGGGC
>JAXDHK010000176.1:0-5446 GCA_034664545.1 Solirubrobacteraceae bacterium | reverse complement strand
CCACGACCTGTGGATCGCCGCGACGGCCATCGCCCACGGCCTCACCCTGGCCACTCGCAACAGCTCCCATTTCGAGCGCGTGCCCGGGCTTCGCCTCGCCCGCCCCCCAGCCTGAGCTCGGACTGCGTGGCGTGACCGGCCACGATCGTCGTCGTCGCATCGATGGTGTGCGTACCCGTCAGACGTCGGCAGGCGTGTCACAGGAGCGGCCGAGTCGGACACCAGAGCTCCCGATCAGACAACACTTAGACGGCTCGGCGCCCTGAGAACGCGCGGCCGAGGGTGACCTCGTCGGCGTACTCGAGGTCGGATCCGACCGGGAGGCCGCTGGCCAGCCGGGTGACGACGAGGTGGGGGGCCCGGTCGCGGAGGCCGGCGGCGACGTGGAGGGCGGTGGCCTCGCCGGTGGTCGTCGGGTTGGTGGCGAGGACGATCTCCCGGACCAGGGCGTCGGGTTCGGCGACCCGGGCGAAGAGCTCGGCGATCCGGAGGTCGTCGGGGTCGACCCCGTCGATCGGGGAGAGGGCCCCGCCGAGGACGTGGTAGCGCCCCCGGTACTCGTGGGTCCGCTCGATCGGGATCACGTCGGAGGGCTCCTCGACCACGCAGATCACCGCCGGGTCGCGCCGGTCGTCCTCGCAGATCCGGCACCGGGGGCCCTCGGCGAGGTTGAAGCAGACCTCGCAGAGACCGATCCGCTCCTTGACCTCCCGGATCGCGTCGGCCAGGGCGGCCGCGTCCTCGGGGGTCGACCGGAGGATGAAGAAGGCGAGCCGCTGGGCGGTCCGGTTGCCGATTCCCGGGAGCTTCGACAGCTCGGTGACCAGGCGCTGGATCGGCGCGGCGTGCACCTGACAGGCCACTTAGCTCCGGCGCCCGCCGCTGCCGGGCAGGCCCCGGCGCCGCCGGCCCGGCTGGCATGACGCCCGCCGGGGGCGGATCCTCCCGGCCCCGGGGGTCGCCGCCCGGGATCGCCGGGCGTGCCAGGCGCTGGTCCGGCGCATCAGAAGCCGGGGAGTCCGAGGCCGCCGAGGGCGCCGAGGTCGAGTCCGCCGGTCGTGGCGCCCATCTTCTCGGTCGCGAGCTCCTGGGCCGCCCGGAGCCCCTCGTTGACCGCGGCCAGCACCATGTCGGCGAGGAGCTCGGGGTCGTCGGGGTCGATCGCCGACGGGTCGATGTTGATCTCCTTGACGACCAGGGCCCCGGTGACCTTGACCGTGACCATGCCCCCGCCGGCCGAGGCCGACACCTCGGAGGTGGTCAGCTCCTCCTGGGCCCGGGCCATGTCCTCCTGCATCTTCTGGACCTGCTTGAGCATCTTCTGCATGTTGGGCGGCTGGGGCATCAGTCGGGCTCCTCTTGGGGCGCGGGATCGGTCGGACGGTCGGTCACGAGCTCCTCGGCATCGAACTCGGCCTTCAGGCGGGCGACCCACTCCTCCTCGGTGAGTGGGGCCGGGGCCTCCTGGTCGGAGAGCTCCCGGAGATCGTAGGCCAGCCGGAGCGTCCGCCCGGTGACCGCCCGGACGGCGTCGGCCACGGCCTGGCGGTTGGGCTGGTCGTCGGCCTTGCGCCGGAGGAACGCCGAGTCCTCGGGAAAGGCCAGGACCAGGCGCCGGTCGGTCAGCTCGACCGGGACGGCGTCGGCGATCACGGCCCCGAGCATCTTGTTCCCGACCCGGACGGCTTCGAGCACCGCCGGCCAGAGGGCGACGAGCCGCTCGAGCGTCAGCTCGGCCGCGGCGGCCGGCTCCAGGGCCGGGGCCGGGGACGCCTCGTCCGGAGCCGGGTCCGCGAGCGCGGCGGAGGTCGCGGCGGCCGGGGCAGCCGACCGGGGCGTCCCGGCCACGGGAGCCGGGGGGACGGCCTCGACGACCACGGGGGCCGGGTCCGGTGGGGTGGCGGCGGGCGCGGCCCCGGGCACCCGTCCCCCGCCCCCGTTCGCGTGGGGGTGCTCGGCCGGAGCCGGAGGAGCCGCCGGAGCCACGACCGGAGGCTGGGCGGCGAGCGCGGACTCGAGCCGGGCGATCCGCTCGAGCAGGGCCCCGGTCGAGGCGTCGACGGCGGGGGTCGCCGCCTTGACCACGGCGAGCTCGAGCTGGGTCCGGCCGTCGGCCCCGTTGCGCAGGGCGGCCAGGGCATCGGCCAGGAGGTCGAGGACCCGGACGAGGGTGGCCGCCGGGACCCGGCCGGCCTGGTCGGCGAGCTGGTCGTCGTGCTCGGGAGTGATGGCGATCTCGGCGGGGACGGACCCGTCGAGCGTCCGGACGACGAGCGCCTCCCGGACGTGGACCTCGAGCTCACGGATGAACGCCGCCGGATCGCGCCCGGCGTCGACGCACCCGGCCACGGCGAGCAGGGCCCCCCGGGCGTCGCCGGCGGCGATGGCGTCGAGGGTGGCGAAGAGGAGGGCGGCGTCGGCGACCCCGAGGACGGCGAGGACGTCGCCGAGGAGGATCTCGTTCCCGGAGTAGGTCCGGAGCTGCTCGAGCGTCCCGAGGGCGTCCCGGAAGCTCCCCGAGGCGTGCCGGGCGAGGAGGGCGACGGCGGCCGGGGGGACGACGATGCCCTCAGCCTCGGCCGTCCGCCGGAGGACCGTGGCGATCTGGTCGGCCGACGGGCGCTGGAAGTCGAACCGGTGGCACCGGTCGATGACCGTGGCCAGGATCTTCTGGGGCTCGGTCGTGGCCAGGACGAAGACCGTGTTCGGGGGGGGCTCCTCGAGCGTCTTGAGGAAGGCGTTCCAGGCCGCGGTCGAGAGCATGTGGGCCTCGTCGAGGATGTAGACCTTCTGGCCCCCGGAGACCGGGGCGTAGGCGACGGACTCCCGGAGGGCCCGGATGTCGTCGACCGAGTTCGACGAGGCGGCGTCCATCTCGATCACGTCGAGCGACGAGGCCTGGGCGATCGAGACGCACGAGTCGCACGTCCCGCACGGGTCGGTCGTCGGCCCCGACTCGCAGTTGAGGCAGGCGGCCAGGATCTTGGCCATCGACGTCTTCCCGGTCCCCCGGGACCCGACGAAGAGGTAGGCGTGGTGGACCATCCCCCGGTTGACGGCGTTGGTCAGGGTCCGAACCACGTGCTCCTGGCCGACGACCTCGGCGAAGCTCCGCGGACGGTGGCGACGGTAGAGCGAGGGGCTGGCCGACACGAAGGGTCCAGTCTACTTGGGGGATGTTTCGGAGCCGGGTCGCCCGGCCCCGGGGATCGCCCCCGGTCAGAGCGTTCCGGCGATCGGCCCCGGGCCGGGCACCGCCGGGCCCCGCGCCCGGGGCCAAGCGTTCGGCGGCGCCGGCCGAAGACGGGGACGGCCGGGCCCCGGGGAGGAGCTGAGCGGTAGCGTCCGGCGATGGCTCGGGCACGCCTCGCGGCTCTGATCGCCGTGGTCGCGGTCGGACTCCGGGCCGTGGTCGGCCACGGACTCGTCAACTACGACACGCTCTACGCGATGGTCTGGGGCCGGGACCTGGCCTCGGGCCGGCTGCCCGACTACGGGGTGGCGATCGCCCCGACCCCCCACCCCCTGGCCACGGGCCTGAGCATCCTGCTCGCCCCGCTGAGCACCCACGGGAGCCGGGGGCTCCACGGGGAGTGGGCGGCGGTTCTGGTCGTGGCCGGGGCGTTCGTCTGCCTGGCCGTGCTCGGCTGGCTGGTCTACCGCCTCGGGGCCGCCTGGTTTCACCCGTGGGCCGGGGGGCTGGCCGCCGTGATCGTCCTGACCCGGGCGCCGGTGCTCGACTACGGGTCGCGGGCCTACGTCGACATCCCCTACCTCGTCCTCGTCCTCGGGGCCCTCCTGGTCGAGACCCGCCGGCCCCGGGCCGGGGCCCCGGTCCTCGGGCTCCTGGGGCTGGCCGGGCTCCTGCGCCCGGAGGCCTGGCTGCTCTCGGCCGCCTACCTGGCCTGGGTGTGGTGGGCCGAGCGCGACCTCGCCCGGATCCTGCCCCTGGCCGGGATCGCCGCGTCGGGCCCGCTCCTGTGGTTCGCCTCGGACTTAGCGGTGACCGGCCACCCCCTCCGGTCGCTGACCGGGACCCGCCAGACGGCGGCGGTCCTCGGTCGGGTCACCGGCCTGTCCAACGTCCCGGTGACGGTCCCCCGGCGGATCGGGGAGATCCTCCGGCCGCCGGTGCTCCTCGGGGCGGGGATCGGCGGCGTCCTCTCCCTGCTCTGGCTGGGCCGCCGGGCCGTCCTCGGGGTGGCGACGGGCGTCGTGGCGGTGGTCGCCTTCGTCGTGCTCGCGGCGGCCGGGCTGTCGATCCTGACCCGGTACGCCCTCCTGACGGCGTGCATCCTGGCGATCTTCTGCGGGGCCGGGGCGTTCGGGTGGCTTGCGCTCGAGCCCGGGGATCCCCGCCGGCGGTGGTGGCAGGCCGCGGGGGCGGTGATCGGGGTCGCCCTGATCGCCTTCATCCCGGCCCAGGTCCGGGCGATCCGGACGCTCCGGGAGACCCTCGGCCGCCAGGACGCGATCCAGGCCGACCTCGGCCGGCTGATCACCCGGGGGACGCTCGGGTCCGGGTGCACCCCGGTCTCGGTGCCCAACCACCGGCCGGTGCCCCTGCTCGCGCTCTGGCTCGACGTCGAACCCGGGGCGGTGGTCAGCGCCGAGTCGGGGGCGCCGACCCGGGGGACCTACGTGGTCCCGGCGACCCCGGCCGTCGCCCGGGACTACATCCTCGACCCCCGGGACCCGGTCCAGGTCGTCCGGGGCGTCCCCCCGGGATTCGGCCTCGCCGGGGGGGACTCCTCCTGGCGGGTGTTCGCGCGGTGCGCCTGAACCACCGACCCGCCCCGCCCGGGCCGACATTCAGGCCCGGAGGGCCCCATTAAAAATGGACCGTGCACCCGCTGTCGAGGGCATAACCCGAGCACCTTACGTCGTCCGGCAGCTCCGGCCCGGGGGCTCCCGCTGCGCCTGCCGATTACCGCTTAAGGCTGCTTCCTTCCGGACCTGACCTGGTTCACGGACCGACACCGCAGGGGACCCGAGCCATCGACGCCCCGGACGACGGGGCGACCCGGGGGACGCTCCCCTCGAGAGGGAATTCGGCCCCGCTAGAGCGGATTGCGGATTCAGGGCGCCGCTACGTCCCCGCCTAGCACGGTCCGCGGGTGATCCTACCCGGTGGGCGCCCGGCGGGGCCGGTCGTCGCCGACCGGTGACCGATTCGGAAGAAAAGTAGTTGCGCGTGCATCAGTCTGGTATGTTGCGCATGCAATCAACTTCGTCCGGGCGCGAGCCAGCCCGACCCACCGACAGGAGCAGACAATGCCGAGCACCACGCACCAAGCCATCGCCCAGGGCACGTGGAACGTCGATCCGAAGCACTCGAGCGTCGAGTTTCAGGTCAAGCACATGGGCATCGCCACCGTCAAGGGGTTCTTCGGGGAGTTCTCGGGGAAGCTCGAGGTCGGCGAGACGGTCGAGGAGTCGGAGGCCG
>JAXDHK010000175.1:0-4773 GCA_034664545.1 Solirubrobacteraceae bacterium | reverse complement strand
GCCCCGGCCCCGGCCGCCGATCCGGTGGTGATCGTCGCCCCCGACTCGTTCAAGGGGACACTGACGGCGGGCGAGGTGGCCGGGGCGCTCGGGCGCGGGCTCCGGGAGGGGGGCATTCCCCGGCCGGTGCTCGTGCCGATCGCCGACGGCGGGGAGGGGACGCTCGAGGTACTCGCCGCCGGGCTCGGGGCCGCCCTGCGCACCGCCCGGGTCCACGATCCGCTCGGGCGGGAGATCGAAGCCGCCTACGCCCTGAGCGCCGACGGGCGCACGGCGGTGGTCGAGGTGGCGCGGGCGGTCGGGCTGGGGCTCGTCGGGGTGGGGGAGCGCGACGCCTGGGCGGCCTCGTCGGCGGGCGTCGGCGAGCTGATCCTCGCCGCCGTGGAGGACGGCGCCCGGGAGATCGTCGTCGGCCTGGGGGGGAGCGCGACGACCGACGGGGGCGCCGGGGCGATCGCCGCGGTCAGCGGAGCCGGGGGCCTCGGCCGGGCCCACCTCGTCGTCCTCTGCGACGTGACCACGCCGTTCGAGCTGGCCGCCGAGGTCTTCGCCCCCCAGAAGGGGGCCGACCCGGAGACCGTCCGGCGCCTGACCGAGCGGCTCGAGCGCCAGGCCGGCGAGCTTCCCCGCGATCCCCGCGGGGTGGCGATGACCGGGTCGGCCGGGGGTCTGGCCGGTGGCCTCTGGGCCCGGTTCGGGGCCCACCTCGTTCCCGGGGCCGCCTACGTCCTCGACCGGGTCGGGTTCGACGAGCGCCTGGTCGGGGCGGCGGCGGTGATCACGGGGGAGGGCCGCCTCGACGCCCAGACGGCGGCGGGCAAGGCGGCCCACGTAGTCGTGAGCCGGGCGGTGGCGGCCGGGGTCCCGGCCCACGCGGTGGTCGGGCAGAATGCCATGTCGCCGGCGGACTGGCGGCGGATGGGACTCGCCTCGGTTCGGGAGGCCGGTACCCCGGCGGCGCTCGGCCGGGCCGGGCGCGCCCTCGCGGGCGTCGTCCTGGCCGAGTCCCGGCCGGTCAGCCGGGAACGCCGGCCGCCGCCCCGCTGAGGACGGCGTCGAGGGCCGCGAGGACGGTGTCGGCGGTCTCGCGGCTGGCGTTCTCGCCCATCAGGCCGACCCGGATCATCGGCGGGGCCACGGGCCCGAGGCCCCCGCCTACCTCGATCCCGTGCTCGACGAGGAGCCGGTGCTGGACGGCCCGGCCGTCGATCCCGTCGGGGATCCGGATCGCCGAGAGCTGGGGGAGCTGGCGATCCTCGTCGGCGACCAGCTCGAGGCCCCGGTCGCGGACGGCCGCCTGGAAGTAGCGTCCGGCGTCGAGGTGGCGGGCGTGCCGGGCCTCCCAGCCCTCCTCGAGGGCGAGGCGGAGGGCCTCGTGCAGGGCGTAGATGTGGAGGATCGGGGCGGTGTGATGGTAGGCGCGGCTGTCCCAGTAGTCGGCGATCATGCGCAGGTCGGCGTAGTAGCCGACCGGGGTCACCCGGGAGGCGATCCGCTCGAGCGCCCGGGGTGAGACGGCGATCGGCGCCATCCCGGGCGGGGCGGCCAGGCCCTTCTGGGTGCAGGAGCCGCAGTAGTCGACCCCCCAGGGCTCGGCCCGGAGCTCGATGACGCCGAACGAGGTGACGCAGTCGGCCATCAGCAGCGTCTCGCTCCCGGCCATGCCGGCGGCGAGCTCCTCGAGCGGATGCTCGACGCCGGTCGAGGTCTCGGCGTGGACCACGGCGAGCATCCGGGCGTCGGGGTGCTCGGCCAGGGTGGTGAGCAGCCGATCGTTGGAGACGGCCTTGCCCCAGTCGTCGTTGACCTCGATCACGCTGGCGCCCCGGCGCCGGGCGATCTCCTGGAGGCGGAACCCGAAGTAGCCGGCGGCGCCGATGATGACCTTCTCGCCCGGCTCGACGAGGTTGACGACCCCGGCCTCGATCCCCATCGTCCCGGTCCCCGAGAGGGCGACCGTGAGGCCGTCGCTCCGCTGGAAGCAGGCCTGGAGGAGCTCGACGATCTCGCCGAGGATCGCGTGGAGGTCGGGGTCGACGTGGCCGAGCATCGGCTTGTGCATGGCCGCGAGCACCGAGGGATGGACGTTCGCGGGTCCGGGGCCGCAGAGCAGCCGCCGGGGGGGGTCGATCGGGCTGATGGGGGCGTTCATGACCGGGGAGCCTACCCAGGCGGCCCTCGGATCGTCGCCCCCGGCAGGCACCGGCCGGGCCGCTCGCCACCACCCCGTCGGCGACCGCGATCGCCCGGCTCTGAGAGGATGACGGCCATGGCCAACCGGGACCGGCTCCATCGAAGCGAGCTCGCCGTCCCGGGGAGCAACCGCCGGATGCTCGAGAAGGCCCCGGGCCTCGGGGCCGACGTGGTCTTCATCGACCTCGAGGACGCCGTGGCGCCCGAGGAGAAGGAGGAGGCCCGGCGCAACGCGATCGAGGCGGTCAACGATCAGGACTGGAGGGGCGCCGGGGTGGCCGTCCGGATCAACGGCCTCGACACGACCTGGTGCTACCGGGACATCGTCGATGTGGTCGAGCAGGCCGGGCCCAAGCTCGACATCCTGATCCTGCCCAAGGTCGGCTCGGCCGCCGACCTCCACCTGGTGGCGACGCTCCTGACCCAGATCGAGGGCGCCACCGGGCAGGCGCACCGGATCGGGATCACCGCGCTCGTCGAGACGGCCCTCGGGATGTCCCGGGTCGAGGAGATCGCCCAAGCCTGCCCCGACCGGCTCGAGGCGATCGTCTTCGGGGTCGCCGACTACGCGGCCTCGATGCAGGCGGCGACGACGAACATCGGCGGGGTCAGCGCCGGCTACTCGGTGCTGACCGACCCCGACGAGCACGACGAGCGCCAGGTCCACTGGGGCGACCCGTGGCACTACGCCCTGGCCCGGGTCGCCGTGGCCGCGCGGGCCCACGGGGTCCGCCCGCTCGACGGTCCCTACGGCGACTTCCGCGACCGGGCCGGCCTGCTCGCCTCGGCGCGCCGGGCGGCGGCCCTCGGCTTCGAGGGGAAGTGGGCGATCCACCCGGCCCAGATCGAGCCCATCCACGAGGTGTTCACCCCCGACGAGCAGACGGTCGCCCGGGCCCGGCGCATCCTCGAGGAGATGGAGAAGGGAGCCGGGGCCGGGGTCGGGGCGATCTCGGTCGACGGGAGGATGGTCGACGCGGCGTCGATCAAGATGGCCGAGCACCTCTTGGCCAAGGTCGGGCAGATCGACCGCCGGGACGCCGAACGCGCCCCGGCGTCCGCCTGACGGGTCGGCCGCTCCGGCCTCCGCCTGACGGCTCGGAGGAGCCCGGCCGGCCGGCGGGCCCGGCCACCCCCTCTAGAATCCGGGGCGACCGCCGACGATCGGAGCGATGATGATGGCCACCGAGACCGTGCCCCTGCGCGTGGGCGTACTTGGAAGTGGGGAGGTCGGACGCCGGCTGGCGGAGGGGTTCGCCGGACGGGGACACGACGTGATGATCGGCTCGCGCTCGGGCCCGAACGACGATCTCGCCGCCTGGGCCCGGGGGGCCGGCGTGGGGACGGGGACCTTCGCCGAGACCGCCGAGCACGGCGACCTCGTCGTCCTCGCCGTCCTCGGGGTCGCGGCGGTCGAGGCCATCGACCAGGCCGGTCGGGAGCGCTTCGCCGGGAAGGTGGTGATCGACACGACCAACCCCCTGGACGGCTCCCAGGGATTTCCGCCCCGGCTGGCGGGCGGCCCGGGCGGGTCGGGCGGCGAGCGGATCCAGGCGGCGATCCCCGAGGCCAAGGTGGTCAAGGCGTTCAACACCATCGGCAACGCCCACTTCTTCGATCCGGCGTTCTCGCAGGGCGACCCGACGATGTTCATCTGCGGGGACGACGACCAAGCCAAGCTACTGGTCGCCGGGCTGCTGGCCGACTTCGGCTGGGCCGACTCGCTCGACGTCGGGCCGATCTCGGCCTCGGCCGAGCTCGAGTCGCTCTGCATCCTCTGGGTGCGCATCGGCGCGAGGCGCGGGGAGTGGAACCACGCCTTCAAGCTCCTCACCGGGTAGGCCGCGTCCTCACGGCCACCCGCACCGCCGGGCCCCACCCGGCCGCCGGGCGGCGGCCGGTGCCCCTGAGCCCGGATCGACCCGGGCGGAGGATCAGGCGGTGGCGCCGGCCAGATGGCACTCGGGGTGGCCGCAGCCGCACTCGTGGGCCTGGTGCCCCTCGTGGCCGCCGTGCTTGGCGCAGTAGTCCGAGCAGTACCCGTCCTCTCGCGGCGCGCAGTTGCACCCTTCGTGACCGCAGGTCTGCTCAGCCATGACGCTCTCCCTTCGCTCCGTTGCAGGTCTCCTCCCAACCATATACCGCCGGGCCGGCGCCGGGCTTTGGGTCATCCGGGCCGGCCGGCGGCCGTGCGATTAGGCGGCCGAGCCCCGGGTAGAGGAGTCGGGCATCCCTACTTCCACAACGAGGAGATTCCATGCCCGCGACCGACCCAGAGAAGAATGTGGTGCCCCCGACCGAGCAGCGGGGCGGGACGACGGAGGCCTCCGAGGAGGCCACCCAGAAGGGCGATTGGGTGGACGACTCCGACACGGGCATCGTGCCGCCCGAGCTCGGGGGATCCGACGCGCCGCGGGAGATGCTCGACGACGATCCCCAGCTGGGTAGCTCGGTGCTCGGGCAGACGACCGGGTCCGACGAGCCGGCGACCGACGACGGGGGCGTCGACCTGAGCGGCGGCGACAACGCCGACGCGACCGAGCAGGGCGGTCCCGACCTCCCGCCGGAGGGCGTCGAGCC
>JAXDHK010000174.1:0-3326 GCA_034664545.1 Solirubrobacteraceae bacterium | reverse complement strand
ACCCCTACGGTGACCCACGACCTGCGGCTCGCCGGGTGGCAGGTCCGCTACCAGCAGCGCGAGTTCTGGCGCAACCGCCGGGCGGCGTTCTTCTCGCTCGTCTTCCCGCTCATGTTCCTCGTCATCTTCGGCGGGCTCCAGAGCGGCAACCGCCTCGCGGTCCGGGGACACCTGTCGTTCATCGACTTCTACACCCCGGGGATCATGGCCTACGCCGTGCTGTTGATCTGCTTCAACACCAACGCCACGGTCTTCGCCGGGCTGCGGACGAACGGCATCCTCAAGCGGGTGCGCATGACGCCGCTGCCCTGGACGGTCTACATCGGCGGCGCCGTGGCCTCGACCCTGCTCGTGCTCGTCCTCTCGATCGTCCTGCTCTTCGCCGCGGGCGTCCCCCTGTTCGGCGCGCATCTCCCGGGCGAGAAGATGATCGGTCTCGTGGTCACGCTGATCTTCGGAGCCGCCGCGTTCACGACGCTCGGAATCGCCGCCGCTCGACTGGTGAGCAAGCCCGAGAACGGCGGGGGCCTGGTGAGCGTCATCACGCTGCCGATCGTCTTCATCTCGAACATCTTCTATCCGCTCGACGGGGCGCCGGCCTGGCTTCAGGACATCTCCAAGGCGCTCCCCCTGCGCCCCCTGGCCGACGGCCTCCAGGCCGCCTTCGACCCCCGCTTCGGCGGCACGGGGATCCTCTGGCGGGATCTCCTCCCGCTGGCGGTCTGGACCGTCGTAGGCTGTGCTCTGATGAGCCGCTACCTGCGCTCGCTGGTCCGGCGGGCCTGACCCATGCCCGCCGTCCCGCGACCGCCGACGCCCCCGCGCGAACGCAGACGTGGCGTGTTCGAGCCGACGGGCATGATGCCGGGCTCCGTCCCGGTGACCGCCGGGGACCGGTGGCGCAAGCGGATCGCGATCAACGCGTCGCTGCTGTGGCTGCTGTTCCCGGCCCTCGATCTGGCGGGATCGCATCCGGGCGTCCCACGGGCGGCCGGCGTCGGGATCGCCGTCCTGGTGTTCGTCGTCGTCTACGGTCGCCTGCCTCGCGCGCGGTGGGAGGGAAGGCGGGCGGCGGCGCCCGCGCTCGCGGTCCTCACGCTGATCTCGACGGTGCTGACCCTCGCCGACCGCCCGAGCTGGTCGGCGATGTTCATCTTCACGGCGATCTTCGGCGCGATGCGGCTTGGGCGGCGTGACGGCGTCGGGTGGATTCTCGTATGCACGGCGCTCGCCGCCGCCACCAACCTGGCCGACGCGAGCGACGCCGGCACGACGATCTCGCTGACCGCGACCACCCTGGCGATCGGCTTCATGATGTTCGCCTTCCGGCGGCTGATCGAGGCGAACCGCGAGCTCGTGACCGCGCGCGGGGAGGTCACCCGGCTGGCGGTGTCGGAGGAGCGCCTGCGCTTCGCCCGCGACCTCCACGACCTGCTTGGGCAGAGCCTGACCGTCATCGCCGTCAAGGCCGAGCTCGCCGAGCGGCTCCTCGACCGCGACGCCCCGGCGGCCGCCCAGCACGTGACCGACATCAAGGCCGTCGCCCGCACCGCCCTCGGCGAGGTGCGCGACGCGGTCACCGGCTACCGGCAGCCGACCCTGGCCGGCGAGCTCTCCGGGGCGCGGATGGCGCTCCAGGCGGCGGGAATCGCGGCCCGGCTCGAGGGCGGCGACGCCCCGATGGATCCGGAGGTCGAGGCCGTGCTCGCGTGGGCGGTCCGCGAGGGAACCACGAACGTCATCCGCCACAGCGGAGCGCGGACCTGTCGAATCGCGGTCGAGCCGTCCGAGCTGGCGGTGAGCGCCGAGGTCACCGACGACGGGCAGGCGGGTGAGCCCGACGGCACGGGAGCCGGCCTGGCCGGCCTGCGGGAGCGTGCTGAGCGGCTCGCCGGACGCCTCGAGGCCGGCCCGGTCCCCGGCGGCGGCTTCCGCCTGCGGGTGACCGTCCCGGTCCCCGTTCGCACTCCATGATCCGCATCCTGATCGCCGAGGACCAGGTCATGGTCCGGGAGGCCATCGCCGGCCTCCTGGACCTCGAGGACGACTTCGAGGTCGTCGCCCAGGTCGGTCGCGGGGACGAGGTGCTCGGCGCGGCGCGGGCCGCCATGCCCGACACCGCCCTTCTCGACATCGAGATGCCCGGGGCGAGTGGACTCGACGTCCTCGGCGACCTGGCCGCCGAGCTCCCCGCGTGCCGGATTCTGGTTCTCACGACCTTCGACCGTCCCGGCTACCTCCGCCGGGCGATGAGCGGCGGGGCAGCCGGATTCCTCCTCAAGGACGCGCCGGTCGCCGAGCTGTCGTCGGCCATCCGCCGGGCAATGGCCGGCGAGCGGATCGTCGATCCCGGCCTGGCCGCCGCCGCCCTCAGCCAGGGCGACAGCCCTCTGACCGCGCGCGAGCACGAGGTCCTCGCCGCCGCGCGAGACCACGGGACGATCGCCCAGCTCGCGGCGGCGCTCTACCTCTCGCGCGGCACGACCCGCAATCACCTCTCGATGATCAACGGCAAGCTCGGCGCGAGCTCACGGGCCGAGGCGATCCGCATCGCCGAGGCGAAGGGCTGGCTGTAGGAGCGCCCGGAAGTGGTCGCCCCGGTCCTCGAAGTTCCGGTAGGCGTTGTAGCTCGGAGCCGCCGGCGAGAGCAGGACGGCGGCGCCTGACCCGGCGAGGCCCCGGGCGAGCGCGACCGCGGCCGGGAGGTCGACCGCCTCCAACGTCCGGTCGCCGGCCAGTCCGGCCGCGCGCGCCGCCTCGACCAGCCGGCCGCCCGTAGCCGGGAGTCCGATCACGACGGCTCTCCGGGCGGCGAGCTCGCGGGCGAGGGCGGCGTAGTCCTGGCCGCGGTCGTGACCCCCGGCGAGGAGGACGACGTCGCGGTCGGCGAAGCTCGCCAGGGCGGCGAGGGTCGACTCGGGCGTCGTCGAGATGCTGTCGTCGACCCAGACCACCCCGTCCGCGTCGGCGACGACCTCGAGGCGGTGCGGGAGCCCCGCGAAGCCGGCGAGCCCGGCCGGGAGAGGCGGGGCCGCGACGCCGGCGGCGCCGAGCGCCGCAAGCGCGGCGCACAGGTTGAGCGCATTGTGCTCGCCCCGGAGGGGAAGCTCGCCGGTCCTGACCGCCGGTGGGCCGCCCCGATACGAGATCCCCTCGGGCGTCGCGTCCCACCCGTCCGGGCCGCCGTAGAAGGCGGGGTCGGGAGCGGTTCGGGCCGCGGCCGCCAGCACCGTGTCACGCGCGTTGAGGACGCTCGACCGAACCCCCGGGAGCCCGAGGATCCGCAGCTTGTCCGCCCGGTAGGCCGCGTCCGAGCCGTGCCAGTC
>JAXDHK010000173.1:0-3839 GCA_034664545.1 Solirubrobacteraceae bacterium | reverse complement strand
AGGGGTGGTTCTTCACCGAGGGCCTCGTCGAGGGCCGCCGGGCGCGGGACTCGGCCTGCGAGGTGTCGACGGCGCTGGCCCGGCGCGTCGGCCTGCCCCCGGCCGTCCAGGAGGGGCTCGACCAGGTGTACGAGCGCTGGGACGGACGGGGGCCCGGGGCGATCGGCGGGGAGCGGCTCTGCGTCGCGGCCCGGATCTCCCACGTCGTCGACGTCGCCGAGATCGCCATGCGGGCCGGGGGAGTCGCCGCCGTGCGGGAGCTCGTCCGCCGCCGGACGGGCACCCATTTCGACCCGGGCATCGCCGGGGTCTTCGCCGGGCGGGTCGAGCACATCCTCGACGGGCTCGAGGACGCGGACATGCTCGCCGAGGCGCTCGATGCCGAGCCGACGCCCTACGCCCGCTGCCAGCCCGAGGATCTCGGGGAGCTCGCCCGGGCGATCGCCGACTTCGCCGACCTCAAGTCGCCGTGGACGCTCGGGCACTCACCCGAGGTCGCCCGCCTGGCCGCCGCCGGGGCCCGGGACGAGGATCGGGAGACGCTCCTGCTCGGGGGACTCCTCCACGACCTCGGCCGGGTGGCCGTGCCCAACGGGATCTGGGACCGGGCCGGGGGGCTCGGGCCGGGTCAGTGGGAGCGGGTGCGCCTGCACCCGTACTACACCGAGCGGATCCTGGCCCGGACGCCGGCCTTCGCGCACCTGGCCCGGCTGGCCGGGTCCCACCACGAGTGCCTCGACGGGAGCGGGTACCACCGGGGGTCGGGCGAGGACGACCTCTCGGATCCGGCGCGACTCCTGGCCGCGGCGGACGCCTACGCGGCGATGCGCGCCGACCGGCCCCACCGGCCGGCCCTCTCAGCCCCGGCCGCCGAGGCCGAGCTCCGGGAGTGCGCGCGGAGCGGGCGGCTGTGCGTCCGGGCAGTGTCGGCGATCCTCGAGGCGGCGGGCCACGATCCCGCCCCGCGCCAGGAGGCCCCGTACGGCCTGACCGAGCGCGAGGTCGAGGTGCTCGGGCTGCTCGCCCGGGGCCTGACCAACAAGCAGATCGCCGGGGAGCTGTTCCTCTCGGCCCGGACCGTCCAGCACCACCTGGCCCACGTCTACGACAAGATCGATCGCCGGACCCGGGCCGGGGCGGCGATGTTCGCGATGGAGCACCGCCTGATCGGCGGGGCCGCCGGGTAGGCCCCCGGCCCTACGCGCCGACGTCGGGGCTCCCGCCGCCTACGCCAGGGCGGGCTCGAGCGCGGCTTCGATCCGCTTCTTGGGCTGGGCGCCGATCAGGGTCTGGACGGCCTGGCCGTTGCGGAAGAGGATCATCGTCGGGATCGAGAGGACGCCGAACTTGGCGGCCGTCTGCTGGTTGTCGTCGATGTTGAGCTTGACGATCCGGAGATCCTCGCGCTCGTCGGCGATCTTCTCGAGCTCGGGTCCGACGACTCGGCACGGGCCGCACCAGGGGGCCCAGAAGTCGACCAGGACCGGCGTCTCCGATTCGATCACCTCGGCCTGGAAGTTGGCGTCGGTCACGGCTGCGAGGGTGCCCATATGCTCTCCTTCGGATCGTCTACGTCCCATTACTATACAAAGTGTAGTGGGTCGGTGACTCGAGTCGGCGGGGCGGCGTCAGCCGAGCGCCAGAGCGAACAGGTGGGGTGCGGCGTAGACCTCGAAGACGGCCGCGGCGACGAGGATCGGGACGGCGATCGCCACGGTGACCACGGTCGCGGCCAGGAGCTGGTCCCACTCGCCCCGCCGGCTGGCGATGATCCAGGCGGCCAGGGGGAGGAAGAGCGCCGTGAGCTCGGGGACGGCGTGGGGCAGGAGGATGGCCAGGAGGATTCCCGGCGACGTATCCAGACCGGCGGCGACCCCGGCGGCCTGGGTCCCGATGACGAGCGCCTGGGCCGAGAGGGAGAAGGTGGTGGCGGCGATCACGAACACGATCGCGAAGCGGCCGCCGTGCTCGTGCAGCCACCGACGGACGCCCTGGTGGTCGCGGGCCTGGAGCGGGAGCGAGCTCCCGGCGATGAAGCCGGCGACGCAGGCCATGGCATGGAGGGCGAGGACGAGCAGGTTCCGGGCGAGCACCCAGACGACGTCCCGGGGATGGCCGACGACGAACGGGGGCCGGGAGACCAGGGCGTGCTCGGGCGTCGCCACCCCGGCGATCACCCAGACGGCGACGAGCAGGAGGAGCGCCGCCCCGAGGCTCCCGAGGAGCCAGGCCCGGAGGACCGACCACGGGCGCCGGCGCCAGTCCTCGAGGGTCGCGCGGGTCCGGCGGACCCCCTCGACGAAGGCGTAGGCCGACGGGGCAGCGGTCTCCACCCGTAGGGCATCGGCCGGGGGCCGCCCGAGCATTAACCTGCACCCCGAGGCGCGCCGGGGGGTCAGCCCGGCCCGGGTCCGCCGGCGCCGGGGCCGGGGTCGCGGTGGGCGAAGCGCAGGCGCGGGAGCATCCAGCAGGCCTCGATCGCGATCGACGGGGACATCTTGCTCCGCCCGAGCCGGCGGTCGCGGAAGACGATCGGGACCTCGGTGACCTCGAAGCCCCGCTCGAGCGCCCGGTAGGTCAGCTCGACCTGGAAGGCGTAGCCCTGGGAGCGCACCCGGGTCAGGTCGATCGCCTCGAGGACCTCCCGCCGGAAGCACTTGAAGCCGCCGGTCAGGTCGCGGATGCCGCTCGTGAGGAAGAGCTGCGCGTAGAGGTTGCCGCCGAGCGAGACGGCGCGACGGACGAGGCCCCAGTTCGGGATCGAGCCGCCCGGGACGTAGCGCGAGCCGAGCACGAGGTCGGCGCCGGTCTCGGCGGCCGCGATCAGCCGGGGCACGTCGGCCGGGTCGTGTGAGAAATCGCAGTCCATCTCGAGCACGAGCTCGGCGTCGCCGGCCAGCACCTCCCGGAACCCGGCGATGTACGCCGGGCCGAGCCCTTCCTTGCGCTCGCGATGGAGGACGTCGACGAACCCGAGCTCGCCCGCGAGCGAGTCCGCGAGTGCGCCTGTCCCGTCGGGAGAGCCGTCGTCGACGACGAGCACGCGGTCTCCCTCGCGCAGCACCGCGCCCAGGGCGCGCAGCATCGGCTCGAGGTTGTCGCGCTCGTTGTAGGTCGGCAGGCAGATCGTCGCGCGCAACTGGAAATATCATCGCTTCCGTGAGCGAGGCGCTGCCGAGGAACCCCGAGCTCGCGGCGCAGTTCGATCTCCTCGCCGACCTGATGGAGCTCGAGAGCGAGGACGGATTCCGCGTCACCGCCTACCGCCGCGCCGCCGCGCAGATCCGCGAGACGTCGGGCTCGGTCGCCCGGCTCGCGCTCGAGGGGCGCGCGAAGGAGCTCCAGGGGATCGGCAAGACGATCGAGGAGAAGATCGTCGAGGTCGTCCGCGACGGCGAGATCCACGCCCTCTCGAAGCGCAAGGCGAACGTGCCGCTCGAGGTCGCGAGCTTCATGCACCTCCCCGGGCTCGGCCCGAAGACGGCGCGGCGGATCTGGAAGGAGCTCGGGATCGAGACGGTCGCCGCCCTGCGCGCCGCGGCGGAGGCGCAGCAGCTCCGCGGCCTCGCCGGGCTCGGGGCGAAGTCGGAGGAGAAGATCCTCGCGGGCCTCCAGGCCGCCGCCTCGAAGCCGGACCCGGGCGAGCGCCGGATCCTGCTCGGGAACGTCCTGCCGAAGCTTCGGGCCGCCGCCGACGAGCTCGCCGCGCATCCCGCCGCCGAGCAGGTCTCGATCGCGGGCTCCGCGCGGCGCGCCCGCGAGACGGTGCGCGACCTCGACATCATCGCGACCGCGTCCGATCCCGCTGCGCTGATCGACGCCTTCTGCACCCAGCCGTG
>JAXDHK010000172.1:0-8520 GCA_034664545.1 Solirubrobacteraceae bacterium | reverse complement strand
TCGGGTGGGCCGACGCCGAGGCCGTGGCCGAGGCCGACGCCGCGGCCGAGGCCGACGCCGACCCATGCCGGCCACCGGCCTTCTTCCCCGAACGGGCGGCCCGGCCGCTCCCGGCCGTGCCCGTCGGATCGAAGCTGACCGCACTCGCCGGCCGGGCCGGCCCGGCCGATCCCCCGCCCCCCCCGAGGACGAGCACGGCGATCGCGACCACGCCCAGGGCGGCCGCGCCGCCGAGGGCGAGGGCCAGGTACCGGCGCGGGCGACTGGGGCTGGTCATGGCCTCGATGGCGGCAGGATGCCACAGATCGCCGCCGGCGAATACCGCTTCCGTCCCCGGTCCTCCCTGCTCGGGCCCCGAATCTGGGAGGGTTGGCCCGTGCGGCTCGCGACCTTCCTCCCCCCGGGTTCGACCCGGCCGGTGGCCGGGGAGATACGCGAGGACCGGGCGATCGCCTTCGCCGGCACCGGGACCCTGGTCGAGCGGCTGGCGAGCCGAGACCGGGCTCCGGCCGGGGGGGAGTCGTTCCCGCTCGAGGACGTCGAGCTCCTCGCCCCGGTCCCCCGCCCCCGGGCCATCTTCGGGATCGGCCTCAACTACCGGGCCCACGCCGCCGAGCAGGGGGCCGAGCTCCCCGACCGGCCGATCGTCTTCATGAAGCTCCCGACCTCGGCCGCCCCCCCCGGGGGCCCGATCCGGTGCCCGGCCGTCGTCGGCCGGCTCGACTACGAGGGCGAGCTCGCCGTGGTCATGGGCCCGAACGGAGAGGTCGCCGGGTACGCGGTCGCCGACGACGTCAGCGCCCGGGACCTCCAGAAGGCCGAGCCCCAGTGGACCCGGGCCAAGGGGGCCGACACCTTCTGCCCCTACGGCCCGTGGATCACGACGGCCGACGAGGTGCCCGACCCCCACGACCTCGGCCTCCGGACCTGGGTCAACGGCGAGCTCCGCCAGGACGCCCGGACGAGCGACCTGATCTTCGGGGTCCCCGAGCTCGTCGCCTTCCTCCGGGAGACCTGCACCCTCGAGCCCGGGGACCTGATCCTCACGGGCACCCCGAGCGGGGTCGGGATGTCGATGAAGCCCCGCCGGTTCCTCGCCTCCGGGGACGTCGTCCGGATCGAGATCGACCGGCTCGGGTCGATCGAGCACGCCGTCGCCTGATCCCTACCCGCCGTCCCCGGCGATCAGCTCCATCAGGAGGCCGTCGCGCCATTCGTCGGTCTCGGGTTCCCGCTCGTAACGGCGCATCACCCCGACCACCCGGAACCCGGCCTTCGCGTAGGCCCGGATCGCCGGGGCGTTCGACGCCGCCGGGTCGATCGTGACCCGGTGGTGGCCCCGGTCATCGACCAGGATCCGGACCACCCGGCGGACCGCCTCGGTCCCGATCCCCCGGCCGTGGAGGTCGGGATCGAGGAAGACGTCGATCCCGGCGTGCCGGTACCGGGGCTCGGTCTCCTCGGAGAACTGGATCATCCCGACGACGGCCCCGTCGACCAGGATTGTCAGGCGGGTCGCCCCGGGGTCGTCGGTCAGGGGGAATCCCGGGTCGGGGGACCCCCACCACCGGGCGACCCCGGGGGTGGCGTGGATGCGCCGGAGCTCGGCCGTGTCCTCGGCGCGGACCGGCCGGAGGGTCAGCTCACCGCCGAGCACCGGGACGTCTCGGCCGCGACCCTCAGTGCGAGGAGATGACGCGGTCGATCAGGCCGTAGGCCGCGGCCTCGTCGGCCTTGAAGAACCGGTCGCGCTCCATGTCCTTGTGGACCTCCTCGACCGGCTTCTCGCAGTGGCGGGCGTAGATCTGGTCGATCCGGTCCCGGGTCTTCAGGACCTCCCGGGCGTGGATCTCGATGTCCGAGGCCTGACCCTCGAACCCGGCCGACGGCTGGTGCATGAGGATCCGGCTGTTGGGCAGGGCCATCCGCTTGCCCTTGGCCCCGGCCGCGAGGAGGAGCGAGCCCATCGACATGGCGATCCCGATGCACATGGTCGCGACGTCGGGCTTGATGAACTGCATCGTGTCGTAGACGGCCAGCCCGGCGTAGATCGACCCGCCCGGGGAGTTGACGTAGAGCGAGATGTCCTTGGCCGGGTCGACCGACTCGAGGTGGAGGAGCTGGGCGACGATCAGGTTGGCCACCTGGTCGTTGACCTCGGTCCCGAGGAAGATGATCCGCTCGTTGAGGAGCCGGGAGTAGATGTCGTACTCGCGCTCACCCCGAGCGGTGCGCTCGATGACCGTCGGAACCATTGGCATTGCCCCAGCGTACTCGTCGGCCGCGCCGACCCCGTGGCCGACTCCCGACCCCTCGGTCCGGTCCCGGACGGGTCCGTCCGGCGAGGGCCGCTCCGAATCAACGGTTGAGAGTCGCCATCCCGCTCTCGTCGTAGCGGGCCCCTGCCGCCTCGCCGACCACGTCCCCGATCCGGGCGAGGTCCGCCGGGGAGAGCTCGAGGTCGGCGGCGGCGAGGTTCTCCTCGAGGTAGGTCCGCCGCTTGGTCCCCGGGATCGGGACGACGTCCTCCCCCTGGGCCAGGACCCAGGCGAGGGCGAGCTGGCCCGGGGTGACCCCGTGCTCGGCGGCCAGCTCCCGGACCCGGTCGACGAGCTGGCGGTTGCGCTCGAGGTTGTCCCCGGTGAAGCGCGGGCCCGTCCGGCGGAAGTCGTTCTCGTCGAGGTCCTCGGGCGAGCTGAAGCGCCCGGACAGGAACCCGCGCCCGAGCGGGGAGTAGGCGACCAGGCCGATCCCGAGCTCCCGGAGGGTCGGGAGGATCTCGGCCTCGACGTCCCGGGTCCAGAGCGAGTACTCGGTCTGGAGGGCGGCGATCGGGTGAACGGCGTGGGCCCGGCGGATCGTCTCCGGGCTCGCCTCGGAGAGGCCGAGGTGGCGGACCTTCCCGGCGGCGACGAGCTCGGCCATCGCCCCGACCGTCTCCTCGATCGGGGTGTTCGGGTCGACCCGGTGCTGGTAGTAGAGATCGATGTGGTCGACCCCGAGGCGCCCGAGCGAGGCCTCGCAGGCGGCGTGGACGTACTCCGGGGACCCGTTGACCGACCGGCGGACCGGGGGGCCCATCTCGATCTGGATGCCGAACTTCGTGGCCAGGACGACCTCGTCCCGGCGCCCGGCGATGGCCCGGCCGACCAGGCGCTCGTTCGTGTGGGGGCCGTACATGTCGGACGTGTCGAGGAACGTGCACCCGAGGTCGAGGGCCCGATGGATGGTGGCGATCGCCTCGTCGTCGTCGGTCTGGCCGTAGAACGCCGACATGCCCATGCAGCCGAGGCCGAGCGCAGAGACGGTGGGTCCGGTGGTGCCGAGCGTGCGGGTCTTCATGGGGATGCGGCTCCTCTCGGGGGCGGTTGCGCAGACAACTGTTCATCGTAGACGTCTACCCTCGAAGACATGCCCCCTGCCCCCGCCCTGCGGATTCGCGGACTGACCAAGCGCTACGACGGCGGCCTCCTCGCCCTCGACGACTTCGACCTCGAGGTCCCGTCCGGGGGGTTCTTCGGCCTGCTCGGGCCCAACGGGGCCGGGAAGACGACGCTGATCAGCGCGATCTGCAACCTGATCCGGATCGGCTCGGGGACGATCGACGTCTTCGGGGCCGCCCACCAGACCCTGGCCGCCCGGGGGATGATCGGCCTGGCCGAGCAGGACGTCAACCTCGACCGGTTCCTCGACGTCGAGGAGACGCTCGTCTACCACGGCGGGTACTACGGGATGCCCCGGCCGGCGGCCCTCCGCCGGGCCCGGGAGATGATGGACGTCTTCGAGCTCGCCGGGAAGGCCCACGTCCGGGCCCCGGCCCTGTCCGGGGGCATGCGCCGACGGCTCCTCCTCGCCCGGGCGCTGATGCACGAGCCCCGCCTGGTGATCCTCGACGAGCCGACCGCCGGGGTCGACTTCGAGCTGCGGATCGAGCTCTGGCGCTACATCCGCCGCCTCCACGGGGAGGGGACGACGATCCTCCTGACCACCCACTACCTCGAGGAGGCCGAGGAGCTCTGCGAGGAGATCGCCCTGATCAACGGGGGCCGGCTGCTCGCCCGGGACTCGACGGCCGGGTTGCGGGCGACCTACGCGGCCGACTCCCTGGCCGACGTCTACGTCAAGGCGATGGCCGGGTCCCGGGCATGAGCTCGGGCGCCGCCCCGCCCGCCCCCGCCGAGGTCCGGTCGCGACGGGGGAGTCTGGCCGACCGCCACCGGGGCCTCCTGGCCCTGACCGGCCGGGAGGTCCTCCGGGTGCTGAAGCTCTGGACCCAGACGATCGCCGCCCCGGTCTTCTCGTCGTTCCTCTTCGTCATCGTCTTCGGCCTGTCGTTCGGCGGGCGGATCAGCCAGGTCGACGGGGTTCCCTACAAGGAGTTCATCGTCCCCGGGCTGATCACCATGGCCATGGTCCAGGCCGCCTACTCGAACAACTCCTCGTCGGTCTTCCAGGCCCGGTCCGACCGCTACATGCACGACGTCCTGGCCGCCCCGATGCGCAACTGGGAGGTCAACCTCGGGCTCTCCCTCGGGGGTGCGGTCCGGGCGTTGGCGATCGGGGTCTCCCTGTTCGCCCTGGCCGCCCCGTTCACCGGGGTCCCGATCGAGCAGCCGGCCGCGTTGGCGCTGGCGGTCGGGCTCGGGCTGACCCTCTTCTCGTCGCTCGGGGTCGTCGTCGGGATCTACGCCGAGACGTTCGACCACCACACGTTCGTCAACAACATCGTGATCCTCCCGCTGACCTTCCTCGGCGGGGTCTTCTACTCCGTGGCCCGGCTCCCGGCCCCCTGGCACGAGCTCTCCCACGCCAACCCGATCTTCTATCTCGTCCAGGCCGTCCGCTACGGCTTCCTCGGGACGAGCGACGTCAACGTCTGGCTGGCGCTCGGGGTGACGGGGGTCCTGGCGGGCGCGACCGTGGCCTGGAGTCAGTGGCTGTTTCGGACCGGCCGGCGCCTGAAGCCGTAGGGGCGGGCGGGCGGGCGGGGTCCGGATGCCGGGGCGGGTCCGGCCGGGCGCGGGGGGCGCCGGGCGTTGCGGGGGCAGGTGCGGGACGGCGGGAGATCGCGCATAATCGCTGACCCGATGTTCACCCTGAACTGGCCGAACTTCCTGACCGTCATGCGGATCCTGCTGGTCCCGGTCCTGGTCGTCGCCCTGCTCGACAACACCCACGACGGGGACGTCCTGGCCGCGGTCGTGTTCGCCGCGGCGTCGCTCACCGATTTCGTCGACGGGTACCTCGCCCGGTCGCGGAACTCGATCACGACGTTCGGGAAGCTGATGGACCCGCTGGCCGACAAGCTCCTGATCGTGGCGGCGCTCGTCGCCCTGGTCTCGCTCCACCGGCTGGCCGCCTGGGTGGCGATGGTCATCATCACCCGGGAGTTCGCGGTCACCGTCCTGCGGATGGGGGCGACCCAGGCCGGGGTCGTGATGGGGGCGTCGATGTTCGGGAAGGTCAAGACCTGCGTCCAGATCGCGACGATCATGGCCGTGATCGCCGTCCCGGGCCGGCCGGTCTGGGTCGAGCTGATGATCTACGCGACGGTGGTCGTCACCGTGCTCAGCGGCCTGGACTACTTCTTCGGCCTGCGCAAGCGGCTCAACGAGGCCCAGGCGGCCGGGGCGGCGGCGCGGCGGTCCGAGGCGGCCGGGGCTCCGGCTCGGGGGTCCGAGGCGCCCTGAGCCGTGGCCCGGACCGGCCGGGTCAGGCGTCGAGCCAGTCCCGGAGGGTGGTGTGGCGGGCGAGGGGCTGGCCGGTGGCGATCTCCCGGCGGAGCTCGCCGAGGGTGCTCTGGCGCTCGGCGAGGACGTTGTGCTGGTGGATCGTCTCGAGGTTCTCCTGGCGGGCCGAGACGAAGGCGTCGTCCCCGAGCTCGGGGAGGTCGTCGACCACGCCCCGGAGCATCTCCCGGACGCAGTCCTCGACGAACCGGGGCCGGCGATGGGCGCGCTCGACCACGGCGGCCTCGTCGACCCGCTTCATGAGCTCGTAGATCTCCGAGGACATCGACTGCTCGACGATGGCCAGGAGGCGCTGGGCGTCGATCTCGAGGTCGGCGCCCTCGGTGGCCCCGACGTGGAGGGTACCCAGGCCGCGCTGGTTGTGGGTGGCGACGGGGACGGCGGCGAAGATCCGGTCGATCTCGTCGTCGTCGAACCCGTCGAGGACGAGGCGCTCCCGGGCGTCGGCGGTGATCAGCTGCTGGGCGCACGGGCAGGCGGTCATCCCGGCGGCGGCGACCCCGACGAGGCGGCGGGTCCCCCGGTCGGAGGCGACGGCCGACCCGAAGAGGGTGTAGATCTCCTGGGAGGTGATCCCGGAGACCGGGGCCGGCTTGTGCTCGGGGTAGCGGGCGGCGATCGTGACCTCGGCCCGGCGGGCGTCCTGGCGGTCGCGGACGAGCTCGGCGACGTGCTTGGCCAGGCTCTCGGCCCGGAAGGTCGCCTCCCCGAGGATGACCTCGCCGATCGCGTCGTTGACGACCTCCTCGAAGCGCGACATGTGGGCGCCCTTCTGGCCGGAGCCGAGATCGACGAAGCATTCGAGCTTGGCGTAGAAGAGCTGCTCGGACCCGTTCTGGCGGATCCGGATGACCTTCTCGATGCCGGTTACCCCGACCCGGGAGAGGCCGATCCCGAGGGCCGGGGCTTGGGCCTGGACGTCGGGTCCGGGGGATTTGAGCTGGGCGTCGTGCATCGGTGTCGAGCTCTGAGGGTACCGGGCGGGCTCGGCCGGACCTTGTGCGGATCGTCATTGGCTCCGCCATCGACGGGCGGTTGTGGTATCACTCCCGCCCAGGTTCGGGGTCGACCTCCGTCGTCGTACGAGAGGACCAGCTGACCCGGCCAATCGCGCCCGAGGCGCGGAGTCGTGACATGACTGTGCAGCGAGGGGCAGGCAGAGCGCCCGGTGGCGCCCGGATCGTCCGGGGGACGCCGGCCACACGACTTTGGGGGCGTGAGGATGAGCGACGAGGGTCAGGCAGTTGCGGTAGTCGTGGAGTTGGATCCGCCCGGGCAGGATGTCCCGGTGGACGACGCGCCTCTGTCCGAGGCCGAGGAGCTCGCCGGGCTGATCGCCGAGGGCCACGAGCGGGGCTACGTCCCGTACGAGAGCATCGCGACGGCGCTCGAGGAAGTCGAGGTGACCAAGGAGCAGGTCGCCGACCTCTACGCCTACTTCGAGGAGCACGCCATCGATCTGGTCGGGGCCGAGGCGGCGGCGGCGCCGGCCGAGACCCCGCCGAAGGTCGAGATCCTCCCGGAGCAGATCCGGGGCAAGAAGGTGGCGCTCGACCTGAGCGTCGAGCCGAGCCTCGACTCCCTGCGCCTCTACCTCCGCTCGATCGGCCGGGTCGCGCTCCTGACCGGGCAGGAGGAGATCTCCCTGGCCAAGCGGATCGAGCGGGGCGACATGTGCGCCAAGCAGCAGATGGTCGAGGCCAACCTCCGGCTCGTCGTCTCGATCGCCAAGGGCTACCTCGGCCGGGGGCTGTCGTTCCTCGACCTGATCCAGGAGGGATCGCTCGGGCTGATCCGGGCGGTCGAGAAGTTCGACTACCGGCGGGGCTACAAGTTCTCGACCTACGCGACCTGGTGGATCCGCCAGTCGGTGACCCGGGCGATCGCCGACAAGGGCCGGACGATCCGGATCCCGGTCCACATGGTCGAGAAGCTGAACAAGGTGATCCACATCGAGCGCCAGCTCGTCCAGGAGCTCGGACGGGAGCCGAGCCCGGACGAGATCGCCCGGGAGCTCGAGTGCACGTCCCGGGAGGTCCGAGACATCCTCCGGATGTCCCAGCAGCCGGTGTCCCTCGAGAAGCCGATCGGCGAGGAGGAGGACTCGGCGCTCGGGGACTTCATCGAGGACGCGACGGCCGAGTCCCCGTTCGAGATCGCCTCGAAGACGCTCCGCGACGAGAACGTCAACCGGGCCCTCGCCGTCCTCCCCCGGCGGGAGCGCGAGGTCATCGAGATGCGCTTCGGCCTGACCGGTGGCCGGCCCCGGACCCTCGAGGAGGTCGGCCAGGCGTTCAACGTGACCCGGGAGCGGATCCGCCAGATCGAGAACCACACGCTCAAGAAGCTCGAGTCCCTACCCGAGGCTCAGCGGCTGCGCGACGCCAGCTGAGGGGGTCGCCGGGGGCTCGGTTTCCGGCCTCCGGGTGGGGTGTGTTTGCGGGGTTTTTCCGTCCGGAGGAGAACGTATGTTCTGGTCATGGAAGGACGGATTCCTCCTCGATTGCAAGGTGATCTCGGCGAGCACTCGGCGATCGGCTGGCTGCTGACGAAGGGCTATTCGATCTATCTGCCCTACGGTCACAGCCCGCACTGCGACCTGATGGCTGAGGACGGACCGACGGTGATCCGGGTGCAGGTGAAGACGTCCACTGTGTTCCGCAATTTCCGCTGGGCGGTGACCGTGTGCACTCGGGGTGGCAATCAGAGCTGGAGCGGACTCGTCAAGCGACTCGACCCTTCACGCATCGACTTCCTCTTCGTCCTCGTC
>JAXDHK010000171.1:0-4210 GCA_034664545.1 Solirubrobacteraceae bacterium | reverse complement strand
CCGCCGGCGTCGTCGATCACCGCCCGCGCCCGCCCGTGCGCGGCCCCGACCCACACCCAGAAGTCCCGGAAGGCGGGGTTGGTCGTCCCGCCATCCAAGTAGCGGCGGTAGATCTGCTGGGCGATGACGGCCACCCGGAAGAGCCCGAAGGCCTCGTAGAACGCCCAGCCCCCGACGTCGCGGCCGGTCAGCTCGCCGTAGCGGCGGACGATCTCCGCCCGGGTCGGGAAGCCCGGGAGGTCGGTCGGCTGGCGCTTGAGGCGCCGGGCGACCGGCCCGTCGCCCGCCTCCACCCAGTAGGCGAGCGAGCTCCCGAGATCCATCAGGGGGTCGCCGACCGTCGCCAGCTCCCAGTCGAGGACGCCCCTCACCCGGAGCGGGTCGGCCGGGTCGAGGACGAGGTTGTCGAGGCGGAAGTCGTTGTGGATCACGCACCGGCCGCAGTCGTCCGGACGGTGGGCGGCCAGCCACCCGATCACCTCCTCGAAGTCGGGGACGTTCTCGGTGCGCACCCGTCGGAAGCGCTGGGTCCACTGGCCGACCTGGCGCTCGACGTACCCCGGCCCCCGGCCGAGGTCGGCCAGCCCGGCGGCGTCGACGTCGATCGCGTGGAGCTCGGCCAGGACCCCGACGAACCGGTCGGCGAGCCCGGCCATCCCCGCGGGCGCCGTCCCGATCGCCGCCGGCATCTCGGCCCGGGGAACGACCCCGTCGATCCGCTCCATCACGTAGAAGGGACTCCCGATCACCGACTCGTCCTCGCAGAGCCCGACCACGGCCGGGACGTAGGCGAAGTGGGGCCGCAGCCGGCGCTGGAGGTGGTACTCCCGGGCGACGTCGTGGGCCGTCCCCGTCCGGGCCCCGGCCGGCGGACGCCGGAGGACGAGCTCCCGGTCGGGAAACACGAGCAGGTAGGTGAGGTTCGACGCGCCCCCCGCGAACTGACGGACCACCGGCGGCGCCCCCGCCCCTCCGAGCCCGAACACCCGGTCGGTCAGCCAAGCCCCGACCGCCCCCGCGTCGAAGGCGTCCTCGGCCCGGAACTCGCCCGGATCCTCGCCCGGATCCTCCTCCGGCGCCGGCCGGTCGCCGCCGGGCCCGGGCTCACCGGCCGCCATCCCCGCCCCCCGGAACGCCGCCTCCCTCGGCCCCGGCCCCGGCCCGCCGCTCGCGCTGGCGGCGCAGCTCCTGGCGAGCCACCGACCGGCGGTGGACCTCGTCGGGCCCGTCGGCCAGCCGGAGCGCCCGGAGGCCGGCGTACATGCGCGCCAGGGGGAAATCGTCGCTGACCCCCGCCCCCCCGTGAACCTGGATCGCCCGGTCGACCACCCTGAGCGCGATCCCCGGGACCACGGCCTTGATCGCGGCGATCTCCGTCCGGGCCCGGTCGTTCCCGGCGGTGTCCATCAGCCAGGCCGTCTTCATGACCAGGAGCCGGGCCATCTCGAGCTCGATCCGGCTCTCGGCGATCCAGTCGCCGATGTTCGCGTTCTCGGAGATCGGCCGACCGAACGCCACCCGCCCGTCGGCCCGGTCGCAGAGCAGCTCGAGCGCCCGCTCGGCCGTCCCGATCGCCCGCATGCAGTGGTGGATCCGTCCCGGCCCGAGCCGGGCCTGGGCGATGGCGAACCCCATCCCCTCCCCGGCGATCAGGTTCCCGACCGGGACGCGGACGTCGTCGAAGCGCAGCTCGGCGTGGCCCTCGGGGTCGTGGTAGCCGAACACCGGGAGGCTCCGGACGATCGTCAGCCCGGGCGTCCCGAGCTCGACCAGCACCATCGACTGCCGGCGGTGGACGGCCGCCCCCGACGACGTCCGGCCCATCACGATCAGGATCCGGGCCAGCGGGTGGAGCGCCCCGGTCGTCCACCACTTGCGCCCGTTGAGCACGTACTCGTCCCCGACCCGTTCGATCCTCAGCTCGATGTTGGTCGCGTCCGAGCTGGCCACGTCGGGCTCGGTCATCGCGAAGCCCGACCTGATCTCCCCGGCCAGGAGCGGCTCGAGCCAGCGCTCCCGCTGCCCGGGCGAGCCGAACTCCCGGAGGACCTCCATGTTCCCGGTGTCCGGGGCCGAGCAGTTGCACGCCTCGGCGGCGATCCGGCTGCGCCCCATGATCTCGGCCAGCGGCGCGTACTCGACGTTGGTCAGCCCGGGGGCGGCCCGGGGATCGGAGTCCGCGTCCGAGTCCGGGAGGAACAGGTTCCACAGGCCCCGCCGGCGGGCCTCGGCCTTGAGCTCCTCGACCACCTCCGGATGGGAGTGGGGGTTCCCGGCCGCAGCCGACTCCCCCACCTGCGCCAGCCAGGTCGCCTCGGCCGGCGAGACCCGCTCCCCCATGAAGGCAAGCAGACCCGCGCGCAGCTCCCTAGCCCGAGCGGTGGGCTCGATGTTCACCCGGGCGACTATATGCCGAGTCGACTAGGCTGGCGGTCCGTCGGGCGCTGCCCCCTCACCAGGAGACCTGCGATGCCTTCAGCTGAACCGATCAGGGTGGGCGGCCCCTACTTCGAGGATTTCGAGGTCGGGCAGATCTACGACGCCCCGGCCCTCACCCTGACCTCGGGCCACGCGGCGATCCACCAGGCGCTGGTCGGCGACCGGATGCTCCTGCCCCTCGACGCGACCCTCTCGGCGGCCGTGACCGGCCGCCCCGAGCCGCTCGCCCACCCGAACCTGGTCTGCGACGTCGCGATCGGCCAATCGACGACCCCGACCCAGCGGGTTCGCGGCAACCTCTTCTACCGCGGCCTCGTCCTCCTGCGCCCGGTGTTCATCGGGGACACCCTCCGCACCCGGACCGAGATCGTCGGCCTCCGCCAGAACCGCCCCCGGGCCGACGGCTCGGCGACCGGGCTCGTCGCCCTGCGGATCCGGACCGAGAACCAGGACGGGGAGCGGGTGCTCGACTTCTGGCGCTGCCCGATGATCCCCCTCCGGGACGCGAGCGCCCAGACCGGGCACGCCGACCGGTTCGAGGACATCCCCGCCGAGCTCGACATGGACCGGGTCGCCGCGGCCGTCCCCGGGGACTGGAGCTTCGGGGCGATGCGCGACCGGACCGGCGGGGGGACGTTCGCCGGCCTCGAGGTCGGCACCGCCTACGCGATCGAGGGGCGCGACACCGTGACCGCGGCCCCGGAGCTCGTCCGCCTGACCCTCAACGTCGCCGAGACCCACGTCGACGCCGAGTCGAACGCCTTCGGCCGCCGGCTCGTCTACGGCGGGCACACGATCTCGGTGGCCGCGGCCCAGCTCACCCGGGCGCTGCCCGGGGTGATGACGATCGTCGCCTGGCGGGAGTGCAACCACACGGCGCCGGTGTTCGAGGGGGACCGCCTGAGCACGGTCGTCTCGGTCGAGGCGACCCACGAGCTCGGGCACACCGACGGGGCCGGGCTCGTCGATCTCCGGGCGCTCGTCGCCGCCGAGCGCGAGGGGACGGAGGGCGGGCAGCCGGTACTCGATTGGCGCCTGCTCGCGCTAATGTCATGACCAGCATCAAGGAGGCGTAGTTGACCGGGATCCTCGAAGGCATGCGGGTAGTCGAGGGATCGGCGTTCGTCGCCGCCCCCCTCGGCGGAATGACGCTCGCCCAGATGGGGGCCGACGTGATCCGGTTCGACCCGCTCACCGGCGGCCTCGACAGCACCCGGTGGCCGATCACCGACGACGGGACCAGCCTCTTCTGGGCGGGTCTCAACAAGGGCAAGCGGTCGTTCGCCGCCGATCTGCGCTCGCCCGCCGGCCGGGAGCTCCTGACCGAGCTGATCTGCGCCCCGGGGGAGGACGCCGGCCTCTTCCTGACCAACTTCCCCGAGGCCGGATGGCTCTCCTACGACCGGTTGACCGAGCACCGGCCCGACCTGATCATGGTCGTGATCACCGGGAACGCCGACGGATCCTCGGCCGTCGACTACACGGTCAACCCGGCGAGCGGCTTCCCGATGGCCACCGGCCCGCGCAACGTCTCCTACCCCATGAACCACCTCCTCCCGGCCTGGGACGCGGTCACCGGGACGCTGGCCACGACCGCCCTGCTCGCCGCCGAGCGCCACCGCCGCAGGACCGGCGAGGGCCAGCTGATCAAGATCGCCCTGTCCGACGTCGCCTTCGCCATGGTCGGCAACCTCGGCAAGATCGCCGAGGTCCAGATCAACCACAACGACCGCAGGAAGGACGGGAACTTCCTCTACGGCGCCTTCGGCCG
>JAXDHK010000170.1:0-4032 GCA_034664545.1 Solirubrobacteraceae bacterium | reverse complement strand
TCGAGCAGCGCGTGCAGGCGATCGGCGGGGCGTCGACCAGGAGGAACTGCGAGAGATCCCGGACCCGGCCGTTGCTGTAGGCGATGAACTCCGCCTGGTTGAGGTAGGCCGACTGCTGGGTGAGGGTAACCCCGGCGTCGGCCGGCGGACTGGTCATGTAGCCGAACTCGGTCAGGTAGTAGGGCAGCCGGCGCGACTTGTGATAGGCCCGCTGGGCCGCGTCGAGCACCGACCCCAGCCGGCCGAGGTTGGCAATCGTGATGTAGTCGGGATCGGCCAGCCTCACGCTCGGGCCGAAGGTGAGCTCGTACGGGTGGTGGGCCCAGCCGGTCGCCCGGAACAGGGCCGGGTGAGCCGCCGGGAACCCGGCCGCCAGCCGCGCCGTGGTCGGGCAGCCCATGCGGGCGGCGGCCGAACCCCGGAGCACGTGGTTGCGGGTGTCCAGGCAGTAGAGGTCGCGGATGAAGCGCAGGGGCTTGATCGCCCGGGTCTCGCCCTGGGCGTTGACGCCCTTGGGCGCCGTCTCGCCGATCAGGATCGTGTCGGCCGCGTGCCCGGTCTGCTGGAGCTGGGCGTAGGCCGCGTCGACCAGGCTCCGGTAGAGCGCCGGCGAGGTCTCCCGCAGGCGGCCGGTGCTGTCGGGGGCCCACTGAGGCGTCAGCCACCCGGCCTGGTTGGGCTCGTTCCAGACCGACCAGCTGTTGACCCGGGGCAGCACCGTCGCCGGGGGAAGCGGCGGGGGCGGCGGGGGGACGGGCTTGCTGCCCGAGCCGTTCGGGTTGATCCCCAGCAGGGCCTCGATCAGGTTCGGCGCCCGGGTCGGGGCCGCGGCCGGAGCCGGAGCCAGGGCCGGGGCGGCCGGGGGAACCACGTAGGCCCCGCTGTAGCGGGAGCCGACCGCGTGGACGAACCCGGCGAACTCGGCCGGCGACGGGTGGTAGGTCGCGGCGATGTCGGCCCGGTCGGGCGTGCCGGTCGCCCACAGCGGGGCCGGCGAGGTGATGTCGAGGTTCACCGAGATCCCGAGCGCCTGGGCGAAGGTCACGACCTGGTCGTACCGGGACCACGATCCGCTCGGGTAGGCGGCCGGGTCGGCGGCGTTGAAGCCGGCCGGCCGGGTCTTCGAGAGGGAGTCGGGCGCGATCAGACGCCAGAACACCGACACCCGGATGCTCTTGACCCCGAGCGACGCCAGCGTCTCGAGCGTGCTGACCGTTCCGGCCGTCGTGTTGTAGATCAGGAGATCGTCGTCCTGGAAGATCGCCTGCTGCTTGGTCGAAGCCATCGCCGGTGTCGCCCCGGCCGCCCCCCAGAGCGCGGCGAGGACGCCGACGAGGGCCCACGCCAGCCGGCTCCGGGCGGGAAGGCGGCGGCGCGGGTCGTCGGGCGGCTGGATGGCGGGCGCAGGCGCCGCAACGCGTTCGGGCATCGGCAGGCGCTCAGGTTAGCGGGAGCGGCGCAACCGTGAGGCGGCCGTCGCCGCCCACCGCCAGCGAGTGATGTCCGCTCAGGAGCTCGAGCAGCTCGGCTCCGACGAGCTCCCGGCGCCAGCCCCGGAGCGTCCGGAGCTCGGGCTCGGCCCGTCCGACGCGCACGCTCGTGACGATCCGCTGGAGGTCGGCCCGGGCGGCGATCAGCTCGTAGGCCAGCCGGCTCTCGAGCGCCCGGGCCCGGACGAGGGCCTCGCACAGGGCGATCAGCGGGGCGTCGAGGGGCGAGCTCGAGTCGTGCTGGCTCGGTTCTGTCGGGATCGGCTCCCGGGCGGCCCCGTGCTCGATCGCGGCCAGCAGGTCCGCCCCCCGGCGGCGCAGGCTCCCCGGGTTGACGCCCCGGATCTGGTCGAGCTCGCCCGGGTTCCTCGGCCTGCGCTTGGCCAGCTCGACCAGGGCGGTGTCGTTGAGCACCGTCGACGCCGGCCGGTCCTGGGTCTCGGCGACCTCCTCGCGCCACTCGATCAGGGCCCGGGCCACGGCGCGGGCGGCGGGCTTGAGCGAGTTGACCCGGGGGAGCCGGGCGAAGAGCGTGTCGACGTCACGCGTGTCGCTGGCCAGCTCGAGCGCCCGGCACTCCTCCCGGGCCCAGTCGAGACGGCCGCTCCCGGCCAGCCGGCGCTGGAGCTCGCCGGCCAGGTCGAGGAGGTGCAGGACGTCCTCACGGGCGTAGCCGATCTGCTCCGGGCTCAGGGGCCGCCGATCCCAGCGGGTGTAGCTCGCCGTCTTCTGGACGTTGACCCCGAGCACCTCCCGCAGCAGGGTGTCGTAGCCGGCCTGGGCGGCCAGGCCCCCGAAGCCGGCGGCGATCTGGGTGTCGAAGAGGTTGTTCACCTCGGTGGCCAGGCACCGGCGCAGCAGCGCGACGTCCTGGCGCCCGGCGTGGACGACGACCTCGACCCCGGGGTCGCCGAGGATCCCGGCCAGGGGGGTGAGGTCGAGCGACGGGTCGAGCGGGTCGAGCACGAGGATCTCGAGCTCGTCGGCGGCGCCCACGACGAGTTGGATCAGGCAGAGCAGCGTCCGGTAGCGGCCCTCGCCGACGAACTCCGTATCGATTCCGAAGCGGCCGGCCTCCCGGGCCCGCCCGACGAAGGCGTCGAGCTCGGCGGTCATGCCTCGACCGGAACCCGGGCCGTGGCCAGACGCAGCCGGAAGACCGCCCCGGCGTCGGATGCGCACAGCTCCAGCGACCCGCCCATCCGGCCGGCGAGCTCCCGGCCGATGGCCAGGCCCAGGCCGAACCCGCCCTCCCCGCCGCGCCCGGTCCCCCGCTTGAAGCGCTCGAAGATCAGCTCGCGCTCCTCGGCCAGGACCCCCGGGCCCCGGTCGCGGACCTCGAGCACCGCGAAGCGCTCGTCTCCGCCCAGGCCGACGATCACCGTCGAGCCCGCCGGCGCGAACCGCAGTGCGTTGTCGAGCAGGATCCGCAGGATCCGCGCCACGCTCCCCGGGTCGCCCTCGGCCCAGCACGACGTCTCCGGGGGGACGATCTCGACCGTCACCTCCCGCTGTCCGGCCCGCTGGTCGAACTCCGCGGTCACCGCCCGGGCCAGCTCGACGAGCTCGACCGGCTCGCTCCGGAGGGCGATCGCCGCGTCGATCCGGCTCAGGTCGAGCAGGTCGGCCGCCAGGTTGGCGAGACGCCGGGACTGCTCCTTGGCCTGCGCCAAGCGGCCCCGGGCGTCCTCGATGTCCAGCGGCTCAGTCTCCAGGTCGTCGGCCACCAGCTCGAGCATCCCGTCGAGTGAGGTCAGCGGCGTGCGCAGCTCGTGCGACGCCGTCGCCACGAACGCCCGCCGGGCGTCCTCCTGCTGGCGCAGGCGGGCGTGCATCCCCGCGAACGCCCGGGTCAGCTCGCCGATCTCGTCGCGCGAGGAGTCGCTCGGCGGCGGCGAGGCCCCGAGCCCGTGCTCGTCGAGCTCCCGGGTCGCGTCGCGCAGGCGCTCGAGGCGGCGGAGCATCGTCGCCGAGAGCCCGGCCCCGAGCAGGAGCGCCACGACCAGCCCGACCAGCGCCGCCTTGACGAACACGTCCCCGACCACCCGGGACGCCTGCTGGACGTAGGCCAGGTGCTTGCGGACGGCGAGCACGTACCGGCGCGAGCCGATCTGGAGCGGTTGGAGGACGAGCAGGTCGCTCCCCACGCTCACCCGGACGAGCTTGTCACCGCGCAGGTCCTGACCGAGGGCCTGCAGGTCGGGCGGCGACGGATCGACGTCCCCCCCGATCACCGGGGCCAGACGGTCGTCGAACAGCGAGACCCGAGCGCTCGTCCGGCTCTCGAGCGTCCGCACCTGCCGGCGGAGCTCGTCCATGTCGAGACGCCCGTGGGTGATGTCGATCTCCTCGAAGCTCAGCTTCGCCGCCCCGACCGCGGCCAGCACGGTAGCCGTTCCGTCGGTCCGGAGGCGGTCCTTCAGCGGGGTGAGCAGGGCGAAGGCGGCGAACCCGAGCGACACGGCGCTGGTCAGGACGAGGGTCGCCAGCAGACGCGGACGCAGGCCGAAGGCGGGCAACCGGACGGCCCCTACGCCTCGGC
>JAXDHK010000169.1:0-2530 GCA_034664545.1 Solirubrobacteraceae bacterium | reverse complement strand
GTCGGGTCGACCGCGTCGCCGAGGTCCTTGAGCTGGCGCTCGGCCTGGTAGGCGGCGTTCTCCCCGTTGTTGCGGGACTCGGCCAGCTCCCGGGCGCTCCGGTCGTCCTCGGCGTGGGCCTCGGCGTCGGCCACCATCTGCTTGATCTCGGTGTCCGAGAGCCCCGAGCCCGACTTGATCTCGATCTTCTGCTCCTTGCCCGTCCCGAGGTCCTTGGCCGAGACGTTGAGGATCCCGTTGGCGTCGATGTCGAACGCGACCTCGACCTGGGGGATCCCGCGCGGGGCCGGGGGGATCCCGGTGAGCTGGAACTTCCCGAGCGACTTGTTGTACCGGGCCATCTCCCGCTCGCCCTGGAGGACGTGGATCTCGACCGACGGCTGGTTGTCCTCGGCCGTCGAGAAGGTTTCGGCCTTCCGGGTCGGGATCGTCGTGTTCCGCTCGATCAGCTTGGTGAACACCCCGCCCTTGGTCTCGATGCCCAGGGTCAGGGGGGTCACGTCGAGCAGGAGCACGTCCTTGACGTCACCGGCGAGGACCCCGGCCTGGATCGCGGCCCCGACGGCGACGACCTCGTCGGGGTTGACGCCCCGGTGGGGGTCGAGCTTGGTCAGCTCCTTGACCTTCTCCTGGACGGCCGGCATCCGGGTCATCCCGCCGACGAGCACGACGTGGTCGATCTTCGGGGCGCCCTTGTCCTTGGCGTCGTTGATCGCCTGGCGGACCGGGGCGACCACCCGGTCGAGGAGGCTGCTGGTCAGCTCGGCCATCTTGGCCCGGGTCAGGCGCATGTCGAGGTGCTTGGGCCCGGTGGCGTCGGCCGTGATGAACGGGAGGTTGATCTGCGTCTCCTGGGTGGTCGACAGCTCGATCTTGGCCTTCTCGGAGGCCTCGTAGAGGCGCTGGAGGGCCATCGGGTCGGTCTTGAGGTCGATGCCCTGGGCGCGCTTGAACTCGGCGACCAGCCAGTCGACGATCGCCTTGTCGAAGTTGTCGCCCCCGAGGTGGTTGTCCCCGGCGGTCGACTTGACCTCGAAGACCCCCTCGGCGATCTCGAGCACCGAGACGTCGAAGGTCCCGCCCCCGAGGTCGAAGACGAGGATCGTCTGGTCGGTGTCCTTGTCGAGGCCGTAGGCCAGGGAGGCGGCCGTCGGCTCGTTGATGATCCGCTTGACGTCGAGTCCGGCGACCTTCCCGGCGTCCTTGGTCGCCTGGCGCTGGTCGTCGTTGAAGTAGGCCGGGACCGTGATCACGGCCGAGTCGACCGTCTCACCGAGGTAGGCCTCGGCGTCGGCCTTGAGCTTCTGGAGGATCATCGCGCTGATCTCCGGCGGCGAGTACTGCTCGCCCCGGGCCTCGACCCGGGCGTCGCCGTTCTTCCCGGAGACGACCTTGTACGGGACGATCGACTCCTCCTCCTTGACCTCGGCCTCCTTGCGGCCCATGAAGCGCTTGATCGAGAAGATGGTGTTCTGGGGGTTGGTGACCGCCTGGCGCTTGGCGACGGTCCCGACGAGGCGCTCGCCCGACTGGGCGAAGGCGACGACCGACGGCGTCGTCCGACCGCCCTCGGCGTTCTCGATGACCGTCGGCTCGCCGCCCTCGAGGACGGCCATGCACGAGTTCGTCGTGCCGAGATCGATTCCAATGGTCTTGCCCATGTGTCGCTGACTCCTTGCTGTCCTTGAGAAAAAATCGGAGTCGAAGTATGGCAGATCCGCGGGACGGGCGGAAGGGGCGGGGGAGAGGCCGGGCCGGGGGCGCGTCCGGGGCTTATCCTGAGCGGGTGCTGGTCCGCCTGGCCACCCTCGAGGACGCCGGGGTCCTGGCCGCGGCCATGGCCCAGGTCGCCGACGACGGGGACTGGCTGGCGACCCAGGCCCCGGTCGACCTCCCGGCCGCCGAGCTCCGCTTCCAGACCGCCGCCGTCTCCCCCGCCCACGCGCTCTGGGTCCTCGAGGACGACGACGGCCGGGTGGCCGGTTGCCTCGGGCTCCACCCGACCCACGCGACCGGGGTCGCCACCCTCGGGATGTTCGTCCTCGGCTCGGCCCGGGGCCGGGGCGGGGGCCGGGCCCTGCTCGAGGCCGGCCTCGCCCACGCCCGGTCGGCCGAGCTCCACAAGGTCGAGCTCGAGGTCTGGCCGGAGAACGCCCGGGCGATCGGGCTCTACGCCCGGACGGGGTTCGCCGTCGAGGGGCTCCGCCGCGACCACTACCGCCGCCGGGACGGGTCCCTCCGGTCGGCCCTGATGATGGGCCTGGCGGTCGGGTCCGCGACCGCCGACCCGGTCGGTCCCGCGGTTGGCGGGCCGGTGCTCGACGCCGGGGCTCCGACGTCGGCCGAGCCCGGCGAGGATGAGGTCGGCGGGGGCTCCGGCGATTGATCCTGCTCGACGTGAGCGGCTGCTCGTGACTTCAGAACATGGTCCAACTACCGCTGAAGATCACAGCTCGGGCGCGCCTACGTAGGCCTGTTAAAGGCGATTACCGCGCGATTCCGTCCGACCCGCCCGCCAACACACGAACCA
>JAXDHK010000168.1:0-5688 GCA_034664545.1 Solirubrobacteraceae bacterium | reverse complement strand
GGCGGCTGCCCGGCCTCGAGGGCGAGGGCGACGCCGAGGGCCTCGCGAACGCGCTTGGCCATCCAGAACGACATCCCCTCGAGCCGCTCGCCCTGGGCGCGGAGGCGGAGGTAGAGCCGGGCGGCCGAGGGGCCGTCCCCGGCGACGAGGGCGTCGGCCAGGAGCCAGAGCTTCCGGTCGGCCCCGCCGGTGGCGAGCTCGCCGACGGCGTCGACGTCGAGCCGGACGGGCTCGGACGGGGCCGAGGCCGACCCGGCCGGGGGGCCGAGGCAGAGGGCGAGCTTCTCGAGCTCCCGGGACAACCGCTGCTGGCGCTCGCCGACCTGGGCGACGAGGGCCCGGGCGGCTGCGGCGTCGAGCTCGAGGCCGAGCCCCCGGGCCTGGGCCTGGACCCACTTGGGGAGCTCCCAGGGCTTGACCGTCGCCTGTTCGCTGATGTCGCCCCCGGCGGCCCTGACGGCGGCGTGGAGCTTGGCCGGGGCCTTGGCGCGGGCCTCCTCGCGGGCGAAGAAGGCGACCGTGGTCTCGGGTGCGAGGTCGGCGAGGACGCCGGCGAGGTGGGCGGCGACGGCGGCGTCCTTCCAGCGCTCGACCCCGTCGACGATTACGAAGCGCCGGCCGATGGCGAAGGTCATGGCGCAGAGGGCGGCCCCGACCGTCTCGGGGGTGGCCGCATCCCCCTCGAGCACCTCGACGCCCCCGGCCCCGGCCTGGGTCTCGGCGATGGCTCGGAGGCGGGCCCGGCGCTCACCGACCCGGGCGTGGTCGGTCCCGTGGATCAGGTAGGCGGGCTTGAAGGCCGGGGCCACGACCGGGTGCCGGACTCAGCGGACGACGAGGTTGACGAGCTTGCCGGGGACGACGATCGCCTTGACCAGGGTCTGGCCGTCGAGGCGGGCCTGGATGTTGGGCGCCGCCCGGCAGAGGGCCTCGAGCTCGTCGGGGCCGGCCGAGCTCGGGGCCTCGACCCGGTCGCGGAGCTTGCCGTTGATCTGGCAGACGAGCTCGAAGGTGTCGCGCTCGAGCATCGCCGGATCGGCGACCGGCCAGGGCTCCTCCCAGACCCGGCGGCCGGTCAGGAGGTGATAGGCCTCGGCGCCGAGGTGGGGGGCGAACGGGAAGATCAGCGAGGCGGCGGTGGCGGTGGCGAACCGGCGCGCCCCGGGGGAGGTCTCGTCGCGGAGGCGGGAGGCGACCCCGAGGAGCTCCATGACGGCGGCGATCGCCGTGTTGAACGAGAACCGTCCGTCGAGGTCGTAGGTGACCTTGGCGATCGCCCAGTGGGCCTTCCGGAGGAGCTCGAGGTCGGGTCCGCCGTGATCGGCGGGCGGGGGCTCGTCCGGGCCGCCGGCGGCGGCGGCGAGCTCGGACGCCATCCGCCAGAGCCGGCCGAGGAAGCGGTGGACGCCCTCGACCCCGGTGTCCGACCAGTCGGCGTCCTGGTCGGGGGGGCCGATGAAGAGGATGTAGGCTCGGGCGGTGTCGGCGCCGTAGCGATCGACGATCGTCTGGGGAGAGACGACGTTGCCCCGGCTCTTGGACATCTTCTCTCCGTCCCGGAGGATCATGCCCTGGGTGAAGAGGTCGGCGAACGGCTCCTGGACGTGGGCGGGGAGGAGCCCGGAGTCGGCGAGGGCCTTGGTGATGAAGCGGGCGTAGAGGAGGTGGAGGATGGCGTGCTCGACCCCGCCGATGTACTGGTCGACCGGCATCCACTGGTCGATCGCGGCCTGGTCCCAGGCGGCCTCGTCGTTGGCGGCGTCGCAGTAGCGCAGGAAGTACCAGGACGAGTCGACGAAGGTGTCCATGGTGTCGGTCTCGCGATCGGCCGGGCCACCGCAGGCCGGACACGCGACGTGGACCCAGTCCTCGGCGGCGGCGAGCGGGGACCGGCCCCGGGGCTTGTAGTCGGCGACGTCGGGCAGGAGGACGGGAAGGTCGTCCTCGGGCACGGGGACCGCCCCGCACCGGGGGCAGTGGATGATCGGGATCGGGGTGCCCCAGTAGCGCTGGCGGGAGATCAGCCAGTCGCGGAGGCGGTAGTTCACCGAGGCGCGGCCCTTGGCCTCGCGCTCGAGCCAGGCGACGATCTCCGGGAGGGCCTCGCGGTTGGGCGTGCCGTCGAACTCGGGGCCGCACCGGGTGAGGGGCCCGTCACCGGTGTAGGGGAGCTCGCCGTCGCCGTCGGGATCCTCGACGACCCGCCGGATCTCGAGGCCGTGGGCCGCCGCGAAGGCGAAGTCGCGCTCGTCGTGGGCCGGGACGGCCATGATCGCCCCGGTCCCGTACTCCATGAGGACGTAGTCGGCGACGTACATGGGGAGCTCCTCGCCGTTGACCGGGTTGGTCACGGTCCGCCCGAGGGCGACGCCGGTCTTGGGCTTGAGGACGTCGCCCCGCTCCTGGGTGTCGGCGGCGAGGGCCCGGTTGACGTAGTCGCGGACCGCCCCCTCGTTCCCGGTGCCGGCGGCGAGGCGCAGGACGTCGGGGTGCTCGGGGGCCATGACGAAGAACGTGGCCCCGAACAGGGTGTCGGGGCGGGTGGTGAAGACGGGGTAGTCGACGCCGAGGGACTGGCAGCCGAAGATGACCTCGGCCCCCTGGGAGCGGCCGATCCAGTTGCGCTGCATCGTCTTGACGTGCTCGGGCCAGTGGATGGTGTCGAGGTCGGCGAGGAGCCGGTCGGCGTACCGGGTGATGGCGAAGAACCACTGGGTGAGCTGGCGGAGCTCGACGAGGGCGCCGGAGCGCTCGCCCCGACCGTCGACGACCTGTTCGTTGGCGAGCACGGTCTCCTCGACCGGATCCCAGTTGACCGCGGCCTCCTTCTGGTAGGCGAGGCCGCGCTTGAACAGCTCGAGGAAGATCCACTGGGTCCACCGGTAGACCCGGGGCTCGTGGGTGCCGAACTCGCGGGACCAGTCGATCGAGATCCCCCACCGGCGGAACTGGCGCTGGAACTCGACGATGGCGGCGTCGGTCGACTCCCGGGGGTGGCGGCCGGTCTTGATCGCGTGGTTCTCGGCGGGGAGCCCGAAGGCGTCGTAGCCCATCGGATGGAGCACGCGCCGGCCGGTGCGCCGGTGGAAGTGGGCGATGGCGTCGCCGACCGAGTAGACCTTGAGGTGGCCGATGTGGGGCTCGCCGCTCGGGTAGGGGAGCATCTCGAGGACGTAGGAGGAGTCGCCGGCGGCGGTGGGGTCGTTGGGGACCTCCCAGGTGCGCTCGCGGGCCCAGACCTCCTGCCAGCGGGGCTCGATCTCCTGGGGGTCGTAGCGGGCGTCGGCCATCGGGCTGAGGTTAGCGGGGGCGGGGGTCGACGCTATCGTCCGACGGGATGGTCGGAGAGTCGTCGAGGCCGCGGATCGTCTGGTTCCGGCGGGACCTGCGGGTGGACGACCACCCGGCGCTCCGGGCGGGGGCGGCCGGGCCGGTGGTCCCGGTGTTCTGCCTGGACGACCGCCTGCTCGGGGGCCGGTCGGCGTCGGGGCCGCGAACCCAGTTCCTGCTCGAGTGCCTGGCCGACCTCGACCGGTCGCTGGGGGCCCGGGGCGCCGGCCTGGTGGTGCGGCGGGGGCCGCCGGAGCGGGAGCTGGTCAGCCTGGCGCGCGAGATCGGGGCCGGCGAGGTCCACTTCACCCGGGATGCGACCCCTTTCGCTCGGGAGCGGGGTCGGCGGATGGGGGCGGCGTGCGAGGCAGCGGGGATCCGGTTGGTCGGCCACGCGGGCCTGTGCGCGGTGGACGACGTGGCCGGGCTGCGCACCGGGTCGGGGACGCCCTACCGGATGTTCTCGCCGTTTCACCGGGCCTGGCTGGGTGCGCCGCGCCGGGCGCTGGTGGCGGCCCCGGTCGAGCTGCGCCCGGTGGCCGGGGTGGCGGCGGGGCGGGTGCCGTCGCTGGGTGAGCTGGGCCTCGAGCAGGAGGTCGAGCGGCCGATGGGGGGCGGGGAGCGGGCGGGGGGTGAGCGCCTGGCGGCCTTCCTCGACCGGGGCCTTTCGGGGTACGCGGCCGGAGGGCACGACGACCTGGGGGGTGACGCGACCTCGCGCCTGTCTCCGTACCTGCGGTTCGGGTGCGTCTCGCCGCGGACGGTCGAGGCGAAGCTCGACGACGGGGCGGACGGGGAGGCGCTCCGGCGGCAGTTGTGCTGGCGGGACTTCTACGTCCACCTCCTCCACCACCACCCCGAGACCCTTGAGCTCGAGCTCCAGGAGCGCTACCGGGGGCTCGGGTGGCGGGAGGCGCCGGAGGATCTCGAGCGGTGGCGGCGGGGACGAACCGGATATCCGCTGGTCGACGCGGGGATGCGCCAGCTGCTGGCCGAGGGCTGGATGCACAACCGGGCGCGGCTGGTGGTCGGCTCGTTCCTGACCAAGCACCTGGGGATCGACTGGCGGGAGGGCGAGCGGTGGTTCATGCGGCTGCTCCTGGACGGGGACCCGGCGGTCAACACCGGCAACTGGCAGTGGATCGCCTCGGTCGGGAGCGACCGCCAGCCGGTCCACCGGCGCCTGCTGAGCCCGACCCGCCAGCAGGAGCGCTTCGACCCGGACGGGGACTACGTCCGCCGGTGGGTGCCCGAGCTGCGTGGGGTCCCGGACGCCCACCTGGCCGAGCCGTGGCGGATGCCGGAGTCGCTGGCGCTCGAATGCGGGTGCGTGATCGGGGTCGACTACCCGGAGCCGATCGTCGACCACGCGCAGGCGCGCCGGGAGGCGCTGGCCCGGTACGGGGAGGCCGGGGCCCGGGGCGGGCCGGACGGCTGAGGTCGGCCGGGATCCGGGTAAGATGGGATGGCAGCCAGGATCGCACGGGGCTATAGCTCAGCTGGGAGAGCGCCGCCATGGCATGGCGGAGGTCGAGGGTTCGAGCCCCTCTAGCTCCATTCGACACGCCGTCAGGCAGCGTCGGGGAAGTTTCGGTACCGGATCTCGAGGCGAGCTGGATCGGGGCGGTCGGCTGGCCGCCTCGGCTGGAGGATCGCCGCCCCGTGGAACCCCTGGAGTCCAGTCCTGAGCATCGGACCGTAGTCGAGCTCGACATCCACGGGAGGAGCATGGCTCGGACGTACGCCGACCGCAAGCCGAGGAGGCGTCACGGTAAGTGACCTCATCGATGGTAAGGTGGCCACATGCGTGAGATCGGCGTCCGGGAGCTCAAGGAGTCCTTGAGCGAGACGCTACGTGCCGTGGGGCGAGGCGAGCAGGTCAGGGTGACGGTTCGCGGCCGACCCATCGCCGACATCGTCCCGGCCGGCGTCGCGGCCGGAGATCCCCGTCTCCGGGAGCTCGTGGCCGAGGGCCGGCTGGTCCCCCCGGCACAGGCGCGCCCGGCAAGCCCCCCCCGCCTGGCAGATGGCGACGGTAGCGCGTCAGCCGTGGTGCTCTCCGAGCGGGACGCCGAGCGCTGAATCTCTACCTGGACGCGAGTGCGCTGGTCAAGCGCTACGTCGCCGAGCCGGGGAGCGAGATGATCCGTGCCGCGATGGACCAGGCCGACGGGTGGTTCATGTGCCGGGTGGGATTCTTGGAGACCGCCCGCGCCGTGGAGCTCGTCAGCGGGCCGTCCGCGGCCAGGGCCCTCCGGGACGAGTGGCCGGCCTTCGGCATCGTCGAGGTCGATCAGCGGCTGGTCGAGGACGCCGCATCGCTGGCGATCGCGCACGAGCTGAGGAGCCTCGACGCGC
>JAXDHK010000167.1:0-10324 GCA_034664545.1 Solirubrobacteraceae bacterium | reverse complement strand
TCGTGAGCGAGCCCCACGACGGCAGGGCCGCCAATCGCTCGACCTGGCGCACGAGGAACGGCCCGAGGGTGGTCGAGAACTGGCTCGTGATGTGGTCGGTGTCCTTGTAGACGAGGACCCCGCCGATCACCGGGAAGCACGCCGCCTCCCCGCAGAACATCCGGCTGAGGTCGACGACCTGGATGCGCGTGGACCCGGCGAGCCGGGCCGCGGCGACCTCGGGGTCGGGCTTGAGCGCGTGGCTTCGACCCACGGCGCACGCCGGGCCGGCCGGCCGGCGGCCGGCGATCGCGCGCCTGACGCAGGCCAGCGTGTCGCTCTCGATCACCGGGTTGTCGCGGATCACCACGATGTGCCGGACCGTCCGGGGAAGCGCCCGCCAGGCCGCGGCGTATCCGGCCGCCTTGGCCCCGAAGGCCTCGGACCCGAAGCGCAGGTTGCCCCCCGGGCCGAGGATCCGGGCCCCGGCGTGGGCCGAGACGAACACCACGTGCACGTTCGGGTGGGACTCGAACCACCGCACGATCGCCTGGTTGCGGGCGAGGCACCCCGAGCGCAGGCGGGCCGAGAGGTTGGGGACGGTGCCGACGGAGAACGGGCATCCGGCGCGGGTGATCGCCACTCCCCGCCACCGAAAGGCGTAGGCGATGCCCCCGAGGGCGGCCCGCCACTCGTCGGCGTGGCTGTCCCCGAGCAGGGCGAAGGTCTGGAGTGCCGGGTCGGGTCCGAACGAGCAGAACGGCGACCCCGCGGCGCGCTGGGGGCTCGGGCATCCGGCGCCGGCGTCGATCTCGGCGACCGATGGCGGCGGGACGACGGCCAGGGCGAGCTTCGGGTTCTCGCACGGCTGGCGGGCCGGATCCCGGGCGGCCGCGCCGAAGCACGGCTCGCCGCAGTCGGCGACGACGACGCACGCCCCACCCCGGGGCGCCGGAGCGCCGACCCCGGCCGCCCGGCCCGTCCCGGCGAGGGCCCCGACGGCCGCCACGACGACGACCGCCCCCAGCGCCCGGGCCCTCGAGCCCCCGCGCCGACATCCGCCGCGCCCCCTCCCCGCCCCGCCGGGCGGGCCCCCGGCCTCCGGCCCTACCAGTGGACGCCCTTCATCACGTTGGCCAGGGCGACCTGCTCCATCGATGCGTGCTCGGTCGGGTCGGTCTGGCCCTTGGCCGCGGCCGAGTCGGGGAAGATGTTGTAGGCCATGTGGAGGATCTGGTCGACCGCCTTGGGCATCAGGGCGTAGGACACCTCGCCGAAGGTTCCGAGCTTGGTGTTGATCTGCTTGGGCTTCGAGCGCAGCGCCTCGCAGATCATCCCGGCCGCCTCGTCCGGGGTGATGGCCGGGAAGGCGTCGTACATCTTGGTCGGGGCGATCATCGGCGTCCGGACGAGGGGCATGTGGATGGTGGTGAACGTCACCCCGTCGCCGACCACCTCGCTCGAGACGACCCGGGTGAAGGCGTCGAGCGCGGCCTTCGAGGCCACGTAGGCCGAGAACCGGGGCGGGGCGGTCTGAACCCCGATCGACGACACGTTGACGATGTGGCCCGACCCCCGCTCCTGCATGTGGGGGAGGACCGACATGATCAGCTTGATCGCCCCGAAGTAGTTGAGCTGCATCGTCCGCTCGTAGTCGTGAAACCGGTCGTAGCTCAACCGGACCGACCGGCGGATCGACCGACCGGCGTTGTTGACCAGGAAGTCGATCCGGGGATGGTCGGCCAGGGCCCGGTCGACGACCCCGGCGATCGCGTCCATGTCCGAGAGGTCGGCGTCGTAGACGTAGGCGCTCCCCCCGGCCGCCTCGATCTCCGTCCGGGTCGCCTCGAGCTTGGCCCGGGTCCGCGCGACCAGCAGCGGCGTTCCGCCGGCCGCCGCGACCTTGAGGGCCGTGGCCCGGCCGATCCCGGACGACGCCCCGGTGATCAGCACCGTCCTTCCGGCGAGCGCCGCTCCAAGTGATCGATCCTTGAACAGGTCCGGGTCGAGGTTGCGCTCCCAGTAGTCCCACAGCCGCTCGGCGTAGGTCTCGAGTGCCGGCACCCCGATCCCCGACCCGGCCAGGGCCCGCTCGGCGTCGCGGGTGTCGAACGCGCTCGAGAAGCCGACGTGCCCGATGACCTCCTCGGGGATGCCGAAGTCGGCGAGGAGCTGGCGGCGGATGTCCTTGAGCTGGGGCAGCTTCATCAGCATCGAGAGCGCCCCCTTCGGGAGGGCGTCGGTCAGCCGCTTGTCGACCCGGATGGCCATCTGCGGGGCATGGGCGGCCCGGGCGAAGGTGTTCAAGACCTCCCCCGAGCGCTGCGACTTCGGGCTCGTCAGGTGGAAGGCCCGGCCGTCGAGATCCGGGAGGTGGGCGATGTGGTCGATCGCCCGGGCGACGAAGTCGACGGGGACGAGGTTCGTGTGGCCGAGCTCGATCCCGACGAGCGGGACCCACTCGGGGATCCAGTGGCGGAGCTTCTGGATCGCCTTGAAGAAGTAGTAGGGCCCGTCGATCTTGTCCATCTCGCCGGTTTCGGAGTCCCCGACGACCAGGCTCGGCCGGTAGACCCGCCAGGCCACGGCCGTCTGGTTGCGGACGATCCGCTCGGACTCGAACTTCGTCCGGTGGTAGGCCGACGGGAGCTCCTGGCCCTCGTCGAACATGTCCTCCCGGAAGATGCCCCGGTGGAGGCCGGAGACCGCGATCGAGGACACGTGGTGCAGGCACCCGGCCCCGAGCGACCCGGCGAGGGCGACCGCCTGCCGGGTCCCGCCGACGTTCAGGGCCTCGTTGCGCTCCGCCCCCGCCGTCATGTCGTAGATCGCCGCCAGGTGGAAGAAGTGGTCGATCCGCCCGCGGAGGGCCTCGACCTCGTCGGCCCCGACCCCGAGGCCCGGCTCGAGCAGATCGCCGCTGACCGGGTGGACTCGGCCCTCGGCCCCGAGCCGGGTCACCAGCGTGTCGAGGCGGGCCGCCGACTCCGGCCGGATGAGCACGTGGATGTCGCCCTCGCGCTCGAGCAGGCGCCCGAGGAGGTGGCGGCCGATGAACCCGGTCGCCCCGGTCACGAAATAGGCCATCCGTGTTCCTCCGCTCTCTCAGTCCCGCCGGGGAGGCGGCGGGTCGGGCCTCCGGTCAGCGCGAGCCTACCGCCCCGGGGTCGCCCTGCCTACCAGGCGCGGGCGGGGTCTCCGCTACCAGCCGCCGCGCGGCTCCCCGGTCGACTCCTGCGCCTTGTGGGCGGCCTTCCGGGCCTCCTTGCGCTTGTCGAGCTTGGCCTGGCCGAGGCTCATCAGGAGGATGAACAGCGGGAAGAAGATGATGAGCAGGAAACCCGCGTTGGTGACCACCTTGTCGTTGGTCTCCCCGTAGAGGCCCTGCCCCCCGTCGTGGGCCAGAGCGGCCGGCGTGAGCAGGACCAAGGTGGTGATGGCGGTCAGGCCGGCGGCGAGGAGACAGCGCATGGCGCCCGGATCCTATAGGAAGGGGGGGTGGAATCACTCCTGCGTGAGCGCCTCGATCCCGGGATCGAGGTCCTTCGGCTCAATCGTCCGGCCCAGCGCAACGCCCTCGACTCGGCGACCCTCAAACTCATGGTCGGCGCCCTGCGTGAGCTCCGGACCGACCCCGCGCTCCGGGTCGTCGTCCTCTCGAGCACCAGCGTCCTCGCCCTGTGCGCCGGGATCGACGTCGCCGAGAAGCTCGACGCCGAGGGGGGGATGCGGCGGATGGAGACCTTCGTCGCCCTCTACGCGGCCCTCGAGGAGCTCCCCGTCCCCCTCATCTGCGTCTGCGTCGGCCACTGCATCGGAGGCGGGGCCGAGCTCGTGACGAGCGCCGATCTCCGGGTCGGAGCCACGAACCTCGGATTGCGCTTCGTCGGAGCGCGGCTCGGGGTGCCGATCGGGGTGGCCAGGCTCGTCCCCCTCGTCGGTCTCAGCCGGGCCAAGGAGCTCGTCTTCAGCGGGCACGTCATCCGGATGGACGAGGCCCGCACGCTCGGGCTCCTCGCCCGGACCGCCGAGCCCGAGGACGCCGAGGTCGTGGCCCTCCGTCTGGCCCGCGAGGTGGCCGGGTACTCGGGCGTGAGCGTCCGGCGCTACAAGGCGATGTTCCGGGAGTTCGAGTCCAGCCACCTCCGGGTGGCCCGGGAGAACGAGATCCTCCTCGAGTTCCAGCGCAGCGGCGACGGCCTGCCCCAGCGTCCGTCGATCGATGCCTAGCCCAGCCGGCGCCCGCAAGCCCGGGTCTTCGACGTTTCGGGGGTTCGCCAGACTTCTGGCGGGGCCGCCGCTCCGAATGGTTGCCTGGCGTGTTCGACCGGGTAGAGAACAGGCGGCTCAGCTGGGGGCCCGCTCACGTTCGCCGACAAAGGAGACACCGTTGATCTTACGCCGGACTGGAGTTTTCGTCGCGCTTGGCGCTGTGATCTCGCTGGCGGCCTCGGGTGGCGCCGGAGCGAGTGCCAGCACCGGCGCCGGCCCGGTTGCCCACGCGGCCGCCGCCTGCAACGGCCTGCGCTGGAACCGGGGACCGATCATCAAGTTGGCCGGCGGGTACTACCTGTCGCTCCATGTCAAGGGCGTCAGCTGCGCGGCCGCCCTCAAGGTCCAGGACGCATTCACCGCGTGTCGGGTCAAGCACGGGCCCCACGGGCATTGCACCACGGCGGTTCTCGGCTACCGCTGCACCGAGACGCGCCCGGCGTCCCAGGTGAGCGCGGTCAGCTTCAACGGCAACGTGTCCTGCCGCCGAGGCAGCAAATCGATCACCTATGGCTACCAGCAGAACACCGGGTAGGGCCCTGTCCGCCGTTCCGCCCGCACTCGGCGGGCGGTCTCGGCCCGATCGACTGCCTCCGACGTACAGTGCTCAGGTGACCCGCGTGGACCGTCCGCGGCGAGCACCCCGTTCCTCCAGCCCGGTCGAGGAGACGCCTTGACAACGCGCCGTCGTTGGCTCCGACTCACGCTTTCCGCCCTTGCCATCTGTCCGGGGCTGGCGGCGGCCGCGGGAGCGGTCCCCGCACGGGCAGCCGCGCCCCCGAACTGCAACCCGGACTTCACGGTCGACAGTCTCAACGGCGGCTACTTCACACCGATGGCCCTCAGGGGCGTCGGGTGCCTCACGCTCATGCGCGTCGAACGCGGGTATCAGAGCTGCCGCCTCAAGCACGGTCTTCGCGGGACCTGCCGCGCCCAGGTACTCGGCTTCCGCTGCCGCGATCACCGGGATCCCAAGCAGGCCGGCCCGGCCAACTTTCTCGGGGTTGCCACCTGCACACGCGGTCAAAGCCGGGTCGTCTTCAGCTATCAGCAGAATCTCCAACGCGATTAGCCTGGCCTCCGGTCCGGCCTCGGTGTCCCGAGGTCCTGCGCCCGACCGGCGCCGCCGAGGCCCTATCCGATGGTGAAATCCCGCCGGACCGCGGCCAGCACCGCGTCGGCGGCGAGGTTCGAGCCGGCGTCGTTGAGGTGAATGCCGTCAGGTAGGCGGACGATCGTCGCCTGGCCGCCCACGGTCATCGCGTCGCGGTAGACGAAGCCGGGCGTGAAGATCGGGACCGTGTCGAGGACGTGGATCTGGCTGGCCCACGGCTCGGCGGCCACCGTGATCGCGGCGTTGACCACCCGCGCGATCATCTGACGCACCGGCGCGCGCGGCGCAGGAAGGGTCAGCCAGTAGACGCGCGCTGCCCCGGCCTGACGGTAGATGTTCATCATCGCCCGCGCCCGGTTCGCGTAGATGGCCGCCCAGTTGACCCCGCAGCAGGCGACCTGGCGGCCGTCGGGGCCAGGCATGGGGAAGTCGTCGTTGGCGCCGATGAACATCACCACCGCGTCCGGATGGTCCTGGCGGACCTGGAAGGCCGCCTCCTTGCTCCAGTCGACCAGGAACGTGGTCGAGATCCCCGTCCCGAGGTGGGGGTCCCGGTCGACCTTGATCCCCTTCGGGCTCAGCCGCTGGGCCAGATCCTGGTCGAGCGGCTGGGACATCGAGTCGCCGGTCACGAGCATCCGGCGGAGCGGCCTCGGCCGGGGGGCGGCTTGGCCCAGGGCCGCCGGGTCGAATGCGTCGGGCGTCACGACGCCCACCCCCGTCGCGGCCGCCCCCGTCCCCGTGGTCGCGATCGTGGTGAACCCGCCCCCGGCGCTCCCGAGGTTGACGTCGGGCGAGAGCCAGTGGGTCGCGTCGTTGGCCAGCGCCTTCAGCGGGAGCTGGTCGGCGATCCACCCGGCCGGGTTCCCCACCGCGAGCATCACCGTCCGCCCGACCCCCGGCCGCATCTCCTCCCCGGCGTGGCGGACCGAGGCCCCGGCGAAGAGGACGAGGAGGACCATGCAGAAGAGGACGGCCACGACCGCGTCCCGCGCGCTGAACCGGCGCAGGCCCTCCTGGTCGAAGCGGCTCATCAGGCTGTCGTCGTTGGGCATCTGGGTCGGCTCTCGGGCGGGGGGGTCAGAAGCGGAAGTAGATGAACGGTGCCACACCCTGGCTCGGCACGGTCGCGGCGACGAAGAGGACGAGCACGGCGAACGCGGCGCCGATCAGGACCGGGCGGATCCGGCCGATCCGGATCTCGAAGTTCGAGGTCCCCCGGCCGGGGAGGAGCTGGAGGCCGATCACGAGGACGACCGCCGCCACCACCGGCACCGTCCAGAGGGTCGGGGCGCTCCACACGGTCAGGCGCCCGAGGTAGGTGAAGGCGAGGGAGAGGCTCTGGGACCGGAAGAAGACGAAGGCGAGGACGATGAAGTTGAACGTGACGAACCACCGCAGCCAGACCGGCGTCCGGATCCGCCCGTTCCAGGTCCGCTCGACGACCATCCCGCCCCCGTGGAGGGCGCCCCACACCACGAACGTCCACGCCGCCCCGTGCCAGAGGCCGCCGAGGACCATCGTCAGCAGGAGGTTCCTCGAGGTGAACAGGCGGCTGCCCCGGTTGCCGCCGAGGGGGATGTAGAGGAAGTCCCGCAGGAAGCGCGACAGGCTCATGTGCCACCGGCGCCAGTAGTCCTGGAGCCCGGTCGCCCGGTAGGGGCTCCGGAAGTTCTGGGGGAAGACGAAGCCCATGAGCAGGGCCAGGCCGATCGCCATGTCGGTGTACCCGGAGAAGTCGCAGTAGATCTGGGCGGCGTAGGCGTAGGCGGCGAGCAGCGCGTCCGGGGCCCCGTAGGCCTGGGGAACCGCGTAGACCGGGTCGACGATGGCCCGGGCCAGGAAGTCGGCGAGCACGACCTTCTTGACCAGGCCCAGGGCGATCAGGGCGAGGCCCGAGCTCACGGCGACCCGGGTCGGGTCCCGGGGTGAGGCGAGCTGAGGGAGGAACTCCCTGGCCCGGACGATCGGCCCGGCCACGAGGTGGGGGAAGAAGCTCAAATAGATCGACGTGTCGAGCAGGCTGGCCGGCTCGATCACCCGCCGCTTGACGTCGACCGTGTAGGAGATCGCCTGGAAGGTGAAGAAGCTCACGCCGACCGGGAGGGCGATGGTCAGGAGCGGCAGCGGGAGCCCGAGACCGATCCCCTGGAGGAGACGGTCGATGTCCTGGGTGAAGAACCCGTAGTACTTGAAGACGGCCAGGGCCAGGAGGTCTCCGGCGACGGCGGCGGCGCAGTAGATGCCTCGCCTCCGGTCGTCCTCGGTCCGGTGGATCACCCGGGCCGCGCCCTGGTTCCACAAGGTGATCCCGGCCAGCAGCAGGCAGAACCTCCAGTTGGCGGAGGCATAGAACACGTAGCTCGCCACCAGGATGAACGGCTTCCACCACCGGGGACGGCTCATCAGCGCCCACGAGAGGGGCAGCACGATGGCGAAGAAGATCGCGAACTGCGAAGTCGGGAACAGCACGGCTGGGCTGAGCCCGGCTCAGCGCGGGCAAGTCGGGGTCAAGGCGCTGGGCATCCTGTCACAGACAATCGGCAGGCGCCCCTCCTACCATGAGGCCCATGGCCGTGGTCATCGCCTCCAGCCTCGACAAGGACATCGCCGGGTCCCCGCTCCTCCGGGGCGTCTCGTTCAAGCTCGAGCGCCGCGACCGGCTGACCATCTCCGGGCGCAACGGCACCGGGAAGACCACGCTCCTGCGGATGCTCGCCGGCGAGGAGTCGATCGACGGGGGTGAGCTCGCCCTCACCAAGAACGTCCGGGTCGCCCTCCACGACCAGCGGCCCCCCCGGACGAGGCCGGTCGCCCTCCGCGACTACGTCCTCTCCGGCTGTGCCCAGGAGCTCGCCCTCGAGCGGCGCCTGGCCGAGCTCGAGCAGTCGATGGCCGGGGGGGCGACCGACCCGGCGACGCTCGACCGGTACGCCCGGACCCAGGCCGAGCTCGAGGCCCGGGGCGGGTATCTCTGGCGCGACCGGGCAACCGCCATGGCCCGGGGGCTCGGGTTCGGGGAGGCCGAGCTCGACCGCCAGCTCTCCACCTTCTCCGGCGGCCAGCTCACCCGGGCCTCCCTCGCCCGGGCGCTCGCCGCCAAGCCCGACCTCCTGCTCCTCGACGAGCCGACCAACCACCTCGACATCGAGTCGCTCGAGTGGCTCGAGCAGACCCTGATCGGGCTGGACGCGGCGATCGCCCTCGTCGCCCACGACCGGTGGTTCCTGGAGACGGTCGGGACGGCCGTGCTCGAGCTCGAAGGCGGTCGGTCGCGCTTCTTCGCCGGGACCTGGCACGCTTGGCGCAAGGAGCAGGCCGCCCGGGACCTCGCCCTCGGCCGGGCCATCGAGCGCCAGCAGGCGGAGATCGCCCGGCTCGAGCGGTTCGTCGAGCGCTTCAGTGCCGGGACCCGGGCCCGCCAGGCCCAGGCCCGGGTGAAGAAGCTCGACAAGATCGACCGGCTCGCCCGGGGGCCGGTCGACGGGCAGGCGCTGTCCTTCGCCTTCGCCGCCCCCGAGCGGACCGGGCGAGTCGTCTTCGAGCTCGAGGACGCCCGGATCGACATCGGGGATCCTCCGTTCACCCTCCTCGACGACGCCGAGCTCTGGCTCGAGCGGGGGGAGCACGTCTCCCTAGTCGGCCCGACCGGGGCCGGGAAGACGACCCTGATCGAGGCGCTGGCCGGCCGGCGCCCGCTCGGGGCGGGCAAGCTCCGCCGGGGGCACAACGTCCAGGTCGGCTACCTCTCCCAGCACACCGACGAGCTCGACGAGTCGGGCTCGGTCCTCGGGGCCGTCCAGTCGGCGACCGGCCTGACCCCGAACAAGGCCCGGGCCCTCCTCGGGCGCTTCCTCTTCTCGGGCGACCAGGCCGAGAAGCCGGTCAGCGGCCTCTCCGGGGGCGAGCGCCGGCGACTGGCCCTGGCCGTGCTCGTCAGCTCCGGGGCCAACGTCCTGATCCTCGACGAGCCGACCAACCACCTCGACCTCGAGAGCCGCGAGGCGCTCGAGGACGCCCTCGGCGGCTTCGCCGGGTCGCTCCTCCTCGTCACCCACGACCGGGCCCTGCTCGACGCCGTCGGCACCCGGACGGTGGCCGTCGAGGACGGGACGCTTCGGACCTACGAGGGCGGCTGGCCCGAGTACGTCCGCCTGCGCGAGGAGCGCAAGGCCGCCGGGGATCCGCCCCCCCGGCCCCCGGCTCGCCGGCGGATGACCCCCGACGAGGGGGCGCCGGACGCGGCGGCCAACGGACGGACGCCCTCCGTCAACGGCGGGGGGCCCGGACCGGCAAAGGCCAAGGCGACGGCGACGGCCAAGGCGACGGGGAAGGCCAAGGCCAAGGCGTCCGACGCCTCGAAGAACCGACTCCGCGAGCAGGCCAAGGCCGAGCGGGCGGTCGAAGACGCCGAGGCGGCGCTCCGGGCGCTCGAGGAGGAGCTCGCCGAACCGGCGGCCTGGGCGACCAAGTACGAGTCCGGCAAGTCCGAGGCCCGCCACACGGCGGCCCGCCGGGCGATCGACGCCGCCTACGCCCGGCTCGAGGCATTGGTCGACTGACCCGGCCGCCCGGGTCCGTCCATCTAACATGCGTCCCAGCGTGAACCCCGCCGTTCGGAACGTCCTCATCCTCATGCTGATCGCCGCCGCGGTCGTCGTCCTCCCCGGCGGCGGCCAGGTCGCCGCCCTGATCGGGGCGCTCCTCTCGATCGTCTTCGCCGCCGGCATCGGCTTCTTCGCCGGGCGGACCTACCTCGAGCGCCGGGTCGAGCTCTATGGCCTCGAAGACCGCGACCGGGCCGTCCTCTACGGGGCGATCGGCGCCCTCGCCGTCACCCTGGCCGCCGCCTCCCGCCTGCTCGCCACCGGGCCCGGGCTGCTCGCCCTGGTCGCGTTGCTCGGGCTCTCGGGCTACGGCCTGTTCTACGTCTACCGCGCCTGGCGCCAGTACTGACGC
>JAXDHK010000166.1:0-5218 GCA_034664545.1 Solirubrobacteraceae bacterium | reverse complement strand
CGACCCGCCCGACGCCTACCCCCCGCTCTGGCGCAGGAGCGTCGCCGTCGTCTGCTCGAGGATCTTCCGCCAGGCCCGGGTCTTCTCGGGCTCGTCGGAGAAGTGCTTGACGACCTTCCGGACCCGGGTCGCCGAGATCTCGATCCCGTGGCGGGCGCAGATCTCCTTGAGCGAGTCGTAGTCCTCGGCCAGCTTGTAGGTGACCGACTGGAAGCCGTGCCGGGCGATCGCGATCCGGGAGGAGAAGTTCATGATCGACGTCTCGAACATCAGCTCGTCGTTCGGCTCCGGCTCGATCAGCACGATGTCGACCCCGGGGTACCGCTCCTCCCACCGCCGGGCCATCTCGTGGAGGCGCTGGTAGGCGAGCATCTTGAACGCCTGGTAGCCGATCTGGGGAAAGCCCAGGTCGGAGACACGGCGGGGTCGCGGGCCCCGGAGCGTCGACACCGACTTCTGGAAGTCGTTGACGAACGGGACGAGCGGATTGATCACCACGACCAGCTCGGCCCCCCGCTCGACGGCCAGGTCGAGGTTGGTGGTCGAGACGATGCCCCCGTCGATCAGCTCCCGGCCCCTCACCTTCACCGGGGAGTAGACGACCGGAAGCGCCGACGACGCCCGGACCGCCTTCGAGATCGGGACGTCGTCCCACCCCTCGGACCCGAAGACGACCCGCTCGCACGTGTCGAGGTCGGTGGCCACGACGTAGAGGGCCCGCTCGAGCATGCGGAAGTCGTCGGTCCGTCCGGCCTCGGTCAGCACCTGACGCAGGTAGCTCTCCATCCCGCCCCCGGTGTAGAACCCCGCCGGGAGCCGCCCGGCCAGGCCGATCACCACGTCCATGACCGAGATCTGGCCGAGCTGACCGGCCAGCTCCCGAGCCAGGAGCGCCGCCCGGACCGGCAGGAGGAACCCCTTCCGGGCGTACTCGGCCAGGTCGAGCCGGAGGAGCGTCCCGATGTCGATGTCCCGGATCGTCGTCGGGGCCTGGCTGATCGCCGCCCGCATCATCTCGTCCGGGGTCACCCCGTTGGCGGCCAGGGCGGCGATGAAAGACCCGGCCGAGGTCCCGACGTAGATGTCGAAGTCGTTGATCGTCGTGTTGACCGACAGGAGGTCGATCGCCTGGAGGGCGCCGATCTCGTAGACGCCCCCCGTGAACCCGCCACCCCCGAGGACGAGCGCCGTCCTCGACGGGCGCTTCCGGGCCCTCGGGCCTCCCCGGGCCCGCTTCGGCCGGCCGTCCCGCCGCTGCTCGGCCACCGGCTCGAGCTTGACCACCTTTCCCATGCCTCGGCCCATTCTACGGTCGGCCGCCCCCGGCGACCTGGCCCGCCGGGCCACGTCGAATCGACCGGCGGCTTGGCCGATCATGTGGCGCGGGCTCCGACCGATCACCCTATCCTCAGCCCCGCTTGTCCCCCGCCCTCCGCCCGCTCGCCACGGCCCTCCGCCCGCTCGCCCTCGCCGCGAGCCTCACGATCCTGATCGGGCCGATCGCCTCCGCCGAGGCCCGCCCTCCGGCCCGACCCCCGGCCGCCCGGGCCGCCCGAGCCGCCGCCGGCCTCCCGCTCCCGGCCCCGGTCCTCGCCCGCCTCCGGGCGATCATGGCCGCCGAGATGCGCAAGGCCGGCCCGAGCGCCGGCGCCCTCGTCGTCGACCTCCCCACCGGGCGCGAGCTCTTCGCCGCCCGCCCCGACGCCCCCCGGGCTCCGGCCTCGGTGGAGAAGCTCTACACCACGGCCGCCGCCCTCGCCCGGTTCGGCCCGGACACCCGCCTCAGGACGACCGTCGCCGGCCTCGGATCCCCCGACGACCGGGGAACATGGCACGGCGACCTCTTCCTCAAGGGCGGGGGCGACCCGACCTTCGGAAGCCGGGCGGCCCCCGACGCCCAGAGCACGGCCACCGATCTCGCGGCCGCCCTCTTCGCCGCCACCGGGATCAGCCGGGTCGACGGCGGGGTGATCGGCGACGCCTCGGTCTTCGACGACCTCCCCGGCGACCCGGCCACCAACTTCCTCCCCGACCCCGACCTCGGCGGCCGGCTCAGCGGCCTGGCCTTCGACCGGGGCCGGATCGGCGGTCTCACCTCCCCCGCCGCCTTCGCCGCCTCCCAGCTCGCCGCCGCCATCCGCGCCGCCGGGGTCAAGGTCACCGGCCGCTCGATCCCGGGGGTCACCCCCCCCGGGGCTCGCGTCCTGGCCGGGGTCGCCTCGCCTCCCCTGGCCACCCTCGTGGCGATGACCGATCTTCCGTCCGACAACTTCTTCGCCGAGACCCTGCTCAAGGACCTCGGGGCCCGGTTCGGGACCGCCGGATCGACTCCGGCCGGGGCGGCCGTCGTCCGGGCCTGGCTGGCCGGCCTCGGCATCACGCCCCAGATCGTCGACGGGTCCGGATTGTCGCGCGCGGACCAGACCACCCCGCGCCAGGTGGTCGGCCTCCTCCGGGCCCTGCGCCCGACCGGGCCGCTGGCCGCCGTCGGCGCCAGCCTCCTCGCCGCCCTCCCGGTCGCCGGGCGGACCGGGACCCTCGTCCACCGGATGCGCCGGACCCCGGCCGCCGGGCGCTGCCTGGCCAAGACCGGGACCCTCGTCGGCGTCTCCGCCCTGGCCGGGGTCTGCGACGGCCGCTTCGCGTTCGCCTTCCTCATGAACGCCATCACCGACGCCAAGGCCCACGCCCTCCAGGACCGCATGACGACGACCCTTGCCGCCGCCGGCTGACCCCACCCCCCGCCTACCCCGCCGCGGCCGCCACCCCCGGGCTCTCGATCAGCCCGATCAGCCCGGCCTCGTCGATCACCGCCACCCCGAGCCGCTCGGCCTTCTCGAGCTTGGTCCCGGCGCTCTCCCCGGCCACGAGGTAGTCGGTCTTCTTGGACACCGCGCTCGTCACCCGGCCCCCGGCGGCCAGGATCCGCTCGGTCGCCTGCTCGCGCGAGAGGGTCGGAAGCGTCCCGGTCAGGACGAACGTCAGCTCGGCCAGGGGCCCCTCCCCCGGCGTCGGCCCATCCTCGGAGAACCGGAGGCCCGCCGCCCGGAGACGTTCGATCTGGAGCAGCATCGCCGGTTCGGCCAGCTGGTCGGCGATCGTCCTGGCCATCTTCGCCCCGATCCCCGGCGTCTCCTCGATCGCCTCGGGCGAGGCCCGGAGCAGGGCGTCGACGTCCCGGAACCGCCGGGCCAGGTTCTGGCCGGTGACCGCCCCGACCTCCTCGATTCCCAGGGCGAACAGGACGCGCCCGAACGGCCGGTCCCGCGAGGCGTCGATCGCCCCGATCAGGTTGGCCGCCGAGATCGTGGCGTACCGGTCGAGCTCGACCAGCTGCTCGGCGGTCAGGTCGTAGATGTCCGGGGCCGTGGTCACGAGGCCGCGGGCCTGGAGCGCGGCGACCTGCTTCTCCCCGAGCCCGTCGATGTCCATCGCCCCCCGGGAGACGAAGTGCTTGAGGAGCTGCCACTGGCGCCCCGGGCAGACCGGGTTCGGGCACTTGGTGAAGACGCCCTCCGCCGGCTTGACCGTCGGCGTCCGGCAGTCCGGGCAGAGCGCGGGCGGCCGGGGGGGCGGCGCCCGATCCGGACGCCCGACCGCCCCCGGGGCCGGTGAGACGACCTGGGGGATCACGTCCCCCGCCCGGAGGACGATCACCTCGTCGCCCGGCCTGACGTCCTTCCGGGCCAGGTCCTCCTCGTTGTGGAGCGTCGCCAGCTTCACCGTCACCCCCCCGACCGCCACCGGCTCGAGCTCGGCGAACGGGTGGAGGTCGCCGTACTTCCCCACGTTCCAGTGGACGTCCCGCAGGCGGGTCTTCGCCGTCGTCGGCGGGAACTTCCAGGCGATCGCCCACCGCGGATCCCGGCCGACCGCCCCGAGCCGGCGCTGGAGCTCGTGGTCTGAGACCTTGACCACCACCCCGTCGATCTCGAAGTCCAGGCGCCCCCGCCGCTGCTCCCAGTCCGCGCACAGGGCCACGACCTCGTCCTCCGAGCGCTCGAGCCGGATGTCCGGGTTGACCGGGAAGCCGCTCCGGCGCAGCCAGGCCAGCGCGTCCCAGTGGGTGGCGAACGAGATCCCCTCGGTCGCCCCGATCCCGTAGGCCAGCATCGACAGGGGCCGCTCGGCGGCCAGCGCCGGGTCGAGCTGGCGGATCGTCCCGGCCGCCGAGTTCCGGGGGTTCATGAACGTCTGGAGCCCCGCCGCCGCCCGGCGCTCGTTCAGGGCGGCGAAGTCGGGCAGGGACATGTAGATCTCCCCCCTGACCTCGACCAGCTCCGGGGCGTCCGGGATCCGCAGGGGGATCTGCCCGATCGTCCGGAGGTTGTGGGTCACGTCCTCCCCGATCTCCCCGTTTCCCCGGGTCGCCCCCCGCTCGAGCACCCCGTCCCGGTAGAGGAGCGAGATCGCCAGGCCGTCGATCTTCGGCTCGCACACGAACTCGAAGGCCGGATCCCCGATCCCCTCCCGGGCGAGGTGGCCCCGCATCCGCGCGACCCACGCCCGGAGCTCCTCGGCCGACCGGGCGTTGGCCAGCGAGAGCATCGGCATCAGGTGGGTCACCTTCCCCAGCCGGCTGACCGGGGCCCCGCCCACCCGCTGGGTCGGTGAGTCCGGCGTCACCAGCTCCGGGTCGGCCGTCTCGATCGCCTTCAGCTCGTCGAACAGGGCGTCGTACTCGGCGTCCCCGATCTCCGGGTCGTCGAGCACGTAGTACCGGTACTCGTGGTGGAGGAGGATCGCCCGGAGCTCCTCGGCCCGCTCGGCCGGCCCGGGCGGGAGGCCGGGGTCAGCCATCGAGCAGACGCTCCAGCTCGAACTCCCGGAGCACCTCGATCCCCGGGAGGTCGGTCAGGTCGAAGTGGATCGGGGTCAGGGCGATCCGCCCGGCCGCCACCGCGGCCAGATCGGTCCCCGGCTCGTCGCGGAAGCCCGGGTCGTTGCCGTAGACCCAGTAGTGGCGGTCGGCGCCCTCCTCCCGCTCGAGCCGGAGCTCGTCCCGGTAGATGCGCTTGCCCAGGCGGGTCACCTCGACCCCATCCGGGACGACCCCCGGGAAGTTGATGTTCAGCAGGGTCCCCGGGGGGAGGGGCTGGGCGTCGAGCGACCCGACGAGACGGGCGACGAACCGGGCGGCCAGGTCGAAGTCGAAGCCCGACTCGATGCTGAAGTCGACCCCCGACCCCCGCGACTGCTGGGAGACGGCGATCCCCGG
>JAXDHK010000165.1:0-4642 GCA_034664545.1 Solirubrobacteraceae bacterium | reverse complement strand
GGATCGCCGACGGCCTCCCGGGCGGGCGGATCGGCGTGGTCGGGAAGGCCCACCACTGCCTGGTCGACGGCCTCGCCGCGGTCGAGCTGATGTCCCTCCTGCTGGACATCGCGCCCGTCCCGGAGCCGGATCCCGCCGACCCGGATCCGCCGGAAGCGGCCTGGGCCCCGGCGCCGGCGCCGGGGAGACTCGAGCTGGTCGGGGACGCGGTTGGGTTCCAACTCGGCCAGGCCTTCGATCTGGCCCGGCTGGCGGTCGGCGTGGCCGGTGACCGGGACCGGCTGGCGCGGCTTCCGGGCCAGGCGTGGGGGGCGGCCCGGGCGCTCGCCCACACGGCGCTCCCGGTGGCGCCGGCGAGCCGGCTGAACGGCCCGATGGCGGTCACCCGCCACCTCGCCCGGCGTGCGCGTCCGCTCGAGGATCTCCGGGTCATCAAGCGGCGCTTCGGGGCGACGGTCAACGACGTGCTGCTGAGCGCGAGCGCCGGGGCGCTCCGCCGGCTGATGGAGGAGCGCGGCGAGCCGGTGGTCGAGGTCAAGGCGATGGTTCCGGTGAGCGTCGGCGATGTCGACGAGCGCTGGGGAAACCGGATCGCCTTCCTCTTCCTGGGCCTCCCGTGCCCCGAGCCCGACCCGGTCTGGCGGCTGCGCGACGTCCACGTCGGGATGCGCGATCGCAAGCGGGGGGGCGAGCCGGAGGGGGCGGACACCATGCTCAGCGCCCTGTCGCTCGCCCCCCGCCCGGTGCGGCGGCTGGCGTCCCGGGCGCTGGCCAGCTCCTTCGTCTCGAACCTGACGATCTCGAACATCCCGGGTCCACGGGTCCCCGTGTACCTCCTGGGCTGCCCGATCGAGGACGCCTACCCGGTGGTGCCGCTGACCGGGGGGCACGGGATCTCGATCGGGATGACCTCGGTCGGGGATCGGGCCTGCTTCGGGGTGTACGCCCAGACCGAGCTGGCCGAGGACGCCGACCGGGTGGCCGGGGGCATCGACGAGGCGATCGACGAGCTGCTCGACCGGTGCGAGGAGCCCCCGGCCGGGGGCGGACCGGGCGGGGGTCCCGGGCGAAAAGGACCGCCGCCGCGGGCGACGCGCCGCGATGCGCGCCGCCGGCGGCCGGCGGCCGGTGGGTAGGGGAAGTCGGAGTCGGGGGGCGTCGGAGCCGGGCGGGCGCCGCCGGGGCCGACCGACGGCGGCCCGACCAGCCTCAAACGCCGGGCGCGGCTCAGACGGTGACGACCTGGGAGCGGAACGCCTTGACGGCGCCGTCGATGATCGTGATCGCCGGGGGGTCGATGTCGAGCTCGCGCATCGTGATCGTCAGGTGCTCGGCGACCTTGTCGAAGGCGACGTCGTCGATCCGGAGGTCGGCGTGGGCCTCGGGGAGCGGCCGGCCGGTGTAGGGCTCGCCGCCGCCGAGAGCGAGGTTGAGGAACATCCGCTGGTGGCGCTTGAGGTCGACCCGGTCGATCCCGGCGAAGTACCTCTGGAGGCTCGAGTCAGCCCAGAGGCGCTCGTAGAACCGGTCGACCAGCAGCTCGACGGCTGGGGCTCCACCGATCTGCTCGTACAAGCTGCTGGCTGGGGCGATGGGCATCTCTCGTCACCTCCGGGTTCGGGTGGCCTACTCGCGACCAACCTAGGCCCGGGCGGTTACGCGGCGGCTTCGAGGCGATGAACGCTCGATGAACGGCTGGCCGCCCGGTCCAACCCGGTCCGACCGGGAGGCGGAACGCAACGGACCCGCGGGGCGTGCGCCCCCGCGGGTCCGGATGGAGCTGCGGTGTAGCTAGTAGGCGACGACGTTGCGGCGCTGGCGCTGGGTGGCCGTGGCGGAGACGAAGCCCACGAGCATGGCGGTGACGCCGGAGACGAGGTGCAGCCAGTTGTCGGCGGCGTTGGTCGTCACGATCGTGAGGATCGGGATGTGGGCGTAGACGAAGCCCGAGATCGCGGCGACCACGTAGACCCCGCCGCCGCCGATCAGGGCGCCCTCGGTGAGCGCGGTGTCGCGGGTCGCGGCGAAGAGCAGGTAGAGGCCGATGGCCAGGTGGACGAGGTTGTGGAACGGATTGATCCCGAAGCCGAGAAGGCTGCTGCCGTTCGTGTTGAAGAACCCGCTCAGGCCGGTGACCCCGAACCCGATGACGCCGATCGCCGTGTAGACGATGCCGACGGCCACCGCGACGACCTGAGCCAGACTTTTACCCGCCATGATCCGCTCACCTCCGATTGCTTTTTGGTTGCCGGGCAGTCTGAGGCGACCCAGCCAAGACGCCGCCCGGGGGCGGCGAAGGCGCACTTGTTGACTCCTCCGGGCGCGATCATACACAGAGGGGCGCGGGCATTCCACGCGTTCTCGCACCCGCCGGTGGGCGGGCTGGGACGGATCCCCGAGAGCAGTCGAGCCGGGGCGGATCGCCCGGCCGGCCCGCGATCGAGGTGGCGGGCCGGCTGGGGGCTATCGGTTGGGTGCGTGCGAGTCGGAGCGCTCGGTCAGGCCGCGAGTCGCCTGGACCGGTTGGTCTGGGAGGAGGAGACGAGCGCGGCGGTGATGGCGGTCAGGCCGGTGATGAGGTGGAGCGGGTTGTCAGCGTCGCTCGCCGAGATGAGGGCGATCACCGGGATGTGGGCGTAGGTGAAGCCGGTGATGGTGGCGACGATGTAGATCGCGCCGATGCCGAGCAGGGACCCCTCGACCATGGCGGCCGTGCCGCGGGTCGCGGCGAGGAGAAGGATGATCCCGACGACGATGTGGAAGACCGAGTGGAACGGGTTGATCGTGAAGATCCCGTAGAGCTTCGTCCCGTGGGAGTCGACGAACCCGCCGAACCCGTTGGTGTAGATCAGTCCGATCAGGCCGCCCGACAGATAGGCCGCTCCGATCAGCAGCGCTCCGAGCTGCCCGACGGTCTTGTCCTTCGTGAAACTCGACATCATCCACTTCCTCCGTTGGTCTTGGTTTGTCCGGCCGCACGCGGCCGCGCCGCGCCGCCGTCGATGTGCCCGGGCACGGTTGTCTCCCGGGCAGCCCCGGTCGACGTCGCCCGGGCGAGGTGCAGGACATGCCCCCGGCGGGGGCGGGCGAGATCTGTCGGGGTCGCTAGCGGCCGGGGATCGGCGCGGACGCGCCGTCCTGGGCTGCGATGCCGGCAGCTTCGGGCTCGCCGGCCGGAGGGCTCGCCCCGACCGACGGGGCCGGCCGACGGCCGGGGGTCGGCCGCGGCCGCGGGGCGGGAGCGGCCGGGGACGCCGGTGCCGGGGGCGCCGACGCGATGAGGCCGGGCGGGGGCGCCGGACGGGCGAGCAGGGTGCGGGCGGCCCGGGCGAGGTACCGGCGAAGGTGCCAGAGGAGCAGCCCCGTCCACCAGACGCTGGCGATCAGGTGGGCGTAGGCGGTGAAGGACGCCTCGCTCGGGAAGACCAGCAGGGCGATCCCGGAGACGAGCAGCGGGATCCAGAGGGCGAGTAGCACGAGCGATCCGGCCGTCCGCCAGGCTCCGGTCCGGGTCAGGCCGTCGCGCAGCCGGGCGAGGCCGATGTCGGCGATCTTGTAGGCGACGAGGAGGAGGGCCAGGATCGAGAGTCCGACATGGACCCAGATCGCGGTCTGGCCGGCGTGGCCGCGGCCGAGGTTGAGCGCGTAGATCACCAGGCCGGTGGCCAGGGCGCCGAGCAGGGGGCCGAGGGCGGCGAGGCCGCGGACGGCGACCGTCCGGCGGACCGGCGGCGGGGCGGGGGGCTTGGGCGGGAGGGGCGGGGCGACCCAGCGGGCATCGGGCGGGAGCCGGCGCTGGACCAGCCAGTAGCGGATGAGGATGCCCCAGACGATGACGACCGGGATGGCGTGGGGGATGTGCTGGACGAGCAGGTTCATCGGCTAGCGGCGGGAGGCGACGAACATGTCGCGTAGGGCGATGCCCATGAGGACCCCGCCGAGGAAGATCCCGCCGTGCTGGGTGAAGTGGGCGGTCGGGTTGGTCCCGGCGATCTGGTCGAAGACCGGGAGGATGAGGAGCATCTCGAGGATCAGGGCGGTAACCCCGAGCGTCAGCGCCTTGCGGGGCGAGAGCAGGGGAGAATGCATCCGCGCGGACACTAGCGGAGTGGACCGGCGTAGCTGCTCGGGCATGAAATGGATTTCCAGTCGGATGGATGAGGGTCTGTTACGAGGCGACCACCCATCCGGATCACCGTGCCGAATCCGGGGGCTAGGGTGGGCGCCCGAGTCGGGTGGGAGTGCTGGGGAGCGCGCTCGGCAGGGTCGGCCACGTCCCGGAAGCCCGGGCGCGGGCCCAGGGCCCGGGGAACCGCGGGCGGGGGGGCTGGGACCGGCCCGGGGCCCGGAGACCGGCGCCGGGGGGGCGCCGCCCGGCCGGGAGGGACGATCGGTTCGACGGGGAAATCGTGGCCGTCGCGCTGGACACGCCGGGACCCGATGCACTATTCTCTCGCCCGCAGAGCGGAGGAGTCGAGTGTCTGGCCGGCCGGGCGGTATGGTCGTGGGCGGCCAGGGAAACAGAGGGGAGCCACAGTGCCAAGCCGTTTCGCAGCATTGTCGCCAAGCCCGCGGAGCGTTGCGTGTCTACGCTGACGCTGGCGCTGCGGCGGGCGTCCACAAGCCAGGCCGGCGGTAGCCG
>JAXDHK010000164.1:0-3426 GCA_034664545.1 Solirubrobacteraceae bacterium | reverse complement strand
TTCCCGACGGGGATGGAGATCCCGGTGGGCGAGGCGCCGCCCGAGGGGGCGCCCGTGACGACGTGGAGCCCGCCGCACCGGCTGGTGATCCGGATGGAGTCGCCGGACGGGACGTTCAACGCCCTCGACTACGCGATCGAGGCTCGGGACGGCGGGACGGCCCACCTGCGCTACGTCCACAGCGGGATCCTCGCCGACGAGTGGGAGGACCAGTACGACGCCATCGACGGCCACACGGACTTCTACCTCCACACGCTCGGGGAGTACCTCGCCCACTTCAACGGGCGCCCGGTCACCTACGTCGGCCAGCCGTCAGCCGGCATCGAGGGGCCCGAGGCCGCCGGAACGCCGGACGCGATGGACACGCTGCGCGCGGCCCTGGGGGTTTCCTCGGACGCGGGCGTGGGTGACGCGGTCCACGCCCGGCTCGGGAATGCCGGGATGCTCGACGGCGTGGTCGACTACTCGACGCCCGAGTTCCTCGGCGTCCGCACGGCCGACGGCCTGTATCGGTTCTTCGGGCGCAACCACTTCGGGAGCGTCGTCGGGATGAGCGCGCACCTGTTCGGGGATGGGGTCGACGCCGGGGGGCGCGAGGCGGCGCTCAAGGCGTGGCTGGACGGGGTCTACGCGTAGGGACGTCCCCGAGGCGGCGGGATCGGCGGACTCAGTCCAACCCGTTGGCCTTGAGGAAGGACCCGGCCACCGCCGCCGGGGCCTGCTTGTCGAGGGCGACGGCCGCGTTCATGCTCTGGACCGCCGGGAGCGTCAGCTTGGCGCTGACCGCGTTGATGGTCTGGGCGAAGGCCGGGCCCTCGGCCCGGAGGGCCCTCTGGCTGACCACCGGAGCTACGTTCTGGAACCCGAAGATGTGCTTGTCGTCGGCCAGGATGGTCAGCTTGGTCTGGGTCAGCTGGGCATCGGTGCTGAACACGTCGGCCGTCTGCGCCTTGCCGCTCTTCAGCGCCAGGTACTGGAGGCCGATGGCCAAGGGCGTGAACTTGAGTCGCGTCAGCCCGTACACGCGGCGCAGGCCCGCCACGCCCTGGAGGCGGTTGAGGTTCTCGGGGGTGTCGGCGTAGGTGAAGCTCCCGACCTTCTTGAGGTCGCCGATGGTCTTGAGCTTGTGCGCCGTGGCGAACGCCGGGAGCGTGGCGACGGCGTTGGTGTCGGAGAACGGGGTGGCGTCGAGCAGGGTGTACCCCCGGGTCTCCTCGAAGCGCTTGGCGGCCTGATAGGTCGCCGCCGCCGATTGAGGGGGATTGTTCTGGTGGGCGACCACCGAGAGGATGGTTCCCACGTAGTCGGGGTACATCTGGATGTTGTTGGTGGTCAGCGCCTTGTCGATGATCTCCGAGGAGCCGATATTGCTCTTGACGCTGACGCGGTAGCCCTTGGCCCGGAGAGCCTGGGCGTAGAGCTCACCGAGGATGTACTCCTCGGTGAAGTTCTTGTCTCCGATGGTGACCGGAGGCTTCCCCTTGCCGGGACCGCTAGCCGCAGCGCTGCCGCTGCTGCTGGAGCTTCCGCACCCGGCCATGACCATTGCTGCGCTCAGCGCCGCGACGGCCACCAGCCCCATTCTCGCGATCGACCTGTTCATCTCGCCCTCCCTCTCCGCGCGCCGACGCGTGGCGCATTTGCCCACGCATCACCCTACGCCCGACTACCCGTGGGCGCAAGCGCTGCACCACCGCCCCCAGCGGGCTTTCGGTGCGGAGCGCTCGTCGAGCTCGGGGTCGAGATCGTCGTGGCCACCTGATCGCCATCGGATGCAGACACCCCGGATCCCGTTTCGAGGCGTTTGGCCAGCAAATCCGGACTTCTATCAGCCGTCCTGAGGGATGCCGGAGGAGGGACTCGAACCCCCGACACGCGGATTATGATTCCGCTGCTCTAACCGTCTGAGCTACTCCGGCGGGGTCGTGGAGTCTATCCGCCTCTCGGGATCGCCTCCCTGGGATAGGCTCGGCCGCGTACCCGAGTAGGCGGTCTTGAGGGTGGCGCTCGTCCGGTCAAGGAGTCTCGTCGCACGGCTGGCGTCCGGCGTCGGCGGGCTCGCTCTCGCCGCGGCCCTCATCGCACCTCCGCTCGCCTCCGCCGCCGTCGAGCCCCAGCCCTACCGGACGGGCGACTACGCCGGGGGCGGCTTCCACGACGTGCTCCCGCCCGGGGAGAACGGCCTCGTCAACCCGGTCGACTTCCTCCTCTACACGCTCCTCCAGACCCGGCCGGCCCACAGCTTCGACCAGTACGCGATGTACCGGGACCTCCTCTACGCCGGCCCGAGCCTCGGGCCCTCCGACCTCAGCCGGTACTTCAAGGACTCGAGCTTCGGCGTCGCCCCGGGCCACCAGGGTTCGTCCGAGCGCCCGCGCCCGGACGTCGTGATCGTCCGGGACGCCGACTTCGGCGTCCCCCACATCTACGGGTCGACCCGGGCCGGGACCGAGTTCGGCGCCGGGTACGCGTCCGCCGAGGATCGCTTGTTCCTGATGGATGCCCTCCGCCACGCCGGGCGCGGCCAGCTCGCCGGGTTCGCCGGCGGATCCCCGGGCAACCGGTCGATGGACCAGAGCACGTTCATCGACGCCCCCTACACCGAGGCCGACCTCCAGCGCCAGATCGACCGCCTCCCAGGCCTCTACGGGCCGGACGGCCAGCAGCTGGTCGACGATGCCACGAGCTACGTCGCCGGCATCAACGCCTACATCGACCGGGCCAAGCTCGACCCGATGCGGATGCCCGCCGAGTATCTCGCCCTCGGGCGCGCCCTCGGCCCCGATCCCTGGAAGGTGACCGACCTCGTGGCCACGGCCTCCCTGATCGGGAGCATCCTCGGCCAGGGCGGGGGCAACCAGCTCTCCTGGGCCCAGATCCTCGAGGGCTTTCGCCACCACTTCGGCAACGCAGCCGGGACCAGCCTGTGGACCGACTGGCGCGGGCGCAACGACCCCGAGGCTCCAACCACGGTCACCACGGGTAAGAGGTTTCCCTACGAGCTTCCTCCGACCGCCCCGGCTCCCGACGGGGCCGCCCTCCCCGACGCCGGGAGCGTCCGCGACCAGCCGGTCGTCACCGCCGCGACCGGTGTCGCCGTCGGTGACGTGGCGCCCTTGACCCGGGCCGCGCACCCGCCCGCCCACCCGCCGGGCCACCCGCCCGGCCACCCGCCCGCGACCCCCGCCCCTACCCTCCGCCGGGCCCCGAGCGCCCTCGGTGGCCTGGTCGACCTCCCGCCGAGCGACTCGAACGCCCTCCTCGTCGCCGCCCGCCACTCGGCCTCCGGCCACCCCCTTGCCGTGATGGGCCCCCAGGTCGGCTACTTCGATCCCCAGATCCTCCAGGAGGAGGACCTCCACGGACCGGGGCTCGACGCCCGGGGGGCCGCGATCAGCGGGCTCGGCCTCTACGTCGAGCTCGGCC
>JAXDHK010000163.1:0-5295 GCA_034664545.1 Solirubrobacteraceae bacterium | reverse complement strand
CGGCGAACGCCGGGGACGTCATCGGGTTCTACGAGAACAACCCCAACGGGTCGACGTTCAACGACTGCGACCGGGTCAACCCGTCCGACAACGTCACCTACAACCCGATCCCCGACCCCCCGGTCGGAGCGAAGGTCCCGATCACCGGCGGCGCGCCCGGGAACTCCCTGAACCTGGCCGCCAACCTCGTCCAGGCCGCGATCCAGGTGGACTGCTCGCCGTCGACCCGGCGGATCGGGCAGGCGGCGACCTGCACGGTGACCCTGACCGGGCAGACCCACCCGACGGGGCCGGTCAGCTTCGCCTCGGACTCGAGCGGGACGTTCAGCTCCCAATCCTGCACGGTCGTGGCGCTGGGCGGACGGCAGGCGCGCTGCTCGGTCACCTACACGCCGACGGCGACCGGGAGCGGGACGCACCAGATCTCGGCCGTCTACCTGGGTGACGCCAAGAACCCGAAGAGCACGAGCACGACCACGCTCGCCGTCCAGGCGCTCCCGAGCGGCGTCACGGACGACTGCGCGCCGCAGGCCGTACCGGTCTTCACGGCGACGGGGTGTACGGCGACGGTGACGGGTATGGCCCCGACGGGGACGGTGACCTTCGCGGCCAACTCCTACGGGACGTTCTCGCCGGCCACGTGTACGCTGAGCCCGACCGGCCCCAACCAGGCCGGGTGCTCGGTCGAGTACACGCCGACCGTCATCGGGACGGGTGAGCACAGGATCTACGCGAACTACTCGGGCGACGCGAACAACACGCCGAGCCATGGGAGCACGGACGTCACCGTGTTCACGCCGTGAGCGGGTGACGCAGGTCGGGCCCGCGCTGGACCGGGCGTCCACGGGGGGACCGGTATCGTGAGCCGCATGGCGGATACCCCGGCGGTGGAGCAGGCGGCGCCGGACGGCGGGGCCCCGGCCCGGGCCCTTCCCGAGGATCCGGCGGCGGCGCGGGAGTGGCTTGAGACGATGGTCCTGATCCGCCGGTTCGAGGAGCGGGCGGGGGAGATGTACGCCAAGGCCAAGGTCGGCGGGTTCCTCCACCTGGCGATCGGGGAGGAGGCGACGATCGTCGGTGCCGCCCGGGCCCTCCGGGACCGGGACTACCTGATCTCGACCGACCGGTCCCACGGCCACGCGATCGCCCGGGGGACGAGCCCGGACGCGGTGATGGCCGAGCTGTTCGGGCGGGTCGACGGGTGCTGCAAGGGCCGGGGCGGGTCGATGCACATGTTCGACCTCGAGAACCGCTTCATGGGCGGCTACGGGATCGTCGGGGGCAACCTCCCCCTGGCGGCCGGGTTCGGCCTGGCCTCCGACTACCTGGGGACGGGGGACGCGACGCTGTGCACGTTCGGGGACGGGGCGTCCAACCAGGGGACCGTCGGGGAGACGATGAACCTGGCCGCCCTCTGGCGGCTCCCGGTCGTGTTCATGGTCACCAACAACCGCTTCGGGATGGGGACATCGCTCGAGCGCCACTCGGCGGTGACCGACCTCGTCCGCAAGGGCGAGAGCTTCGGGGTTCCGGGGATGCGCTGCGACGGGATGGACGTCCTCGACACCCACGCCGTCTGCCTCGAGGCGCTGCGGATCGCCCGGGACGAGCGCCAGCCGATCCTCGTCGAAGCCCTGACCTACCGCTTCCGGGGCCACTCGATGGCTGATCCCGAGGAGTACCGGACCAAGGAGCAGGTCGAGGAGTGGCGCCTGCGCGACCCAATCCGAGCCTACGGCGACCGCCTCGAGGCCGACGGGGTGATCGGGCCCGACGAGCGCGAGCAGATCGACGCGGCGGCGATCGCCCGGGTCGACAGGGCGGTCGAGTTCGCCGAGAGCTCCCCCCACCCGGCGCCCGAGTCGCTCTACGACGACGTGTACGTCATGGGCGACCAGGTCCGGGGGATGTACTACTGACGCCTCCGGGTCCGCCGCCCCGGGGTTTGACTCCCGCGACCCGCGGGAGCTAGCCTACGGCTGGGTCGAGGACGACTGGCCCGGGACGAGCCGAGGGGAGCAACGTGGGAAGTCGATTGGGGGAGCGCGCCGGGGGCCGGTTGGCCGCCGGGGTCGGAGTCATCGCGGTGTTGCTGTGCCTGGCGTCGCCGGCCGGGGCGCAGGCCGGGCCCCGGGTGCTGAGCGCCAACGTCCTGTCCGGGCTCGCCGGCCTGTCGAGCGGCCCGGCCGACCCGACCACGCGGATGACCGTCGGAGTCGGACTCTCCCGACCCGACCCGGCGGGTGAGGCCGCCCTCTACAGGCAGCTCTACGCCCGGGGCAGCGCCGAGTACCGGCGGTTCCTGACCCCGGCGGGGTTCGCGGCGCGCTTCGGCGTCCCGACCGCCACGCTCGCCGCGACCGTCGGCTGGCTGCGGGCCGGGGGCCTGGCCGTCGACACGTCGTCGGGATCGCGCGACTACATCCTGGCCACGGGGACGGTGGCCCAGGTCCAGCGCGTGTTCGCGACCACGATCCGCCGCTTCGAGTCGGCCGGGACCCCGTTCCTGGCCAACACCGCGCCGCCGACCGTGCCGGGCGACCTCCCGATCCTGTCGGTGGTCGGCCTGAACACCTACCAGCGCTTCTCGACCCCGGCCCACGCCGCCGGCTCGGCGGGCGGCGTCCTGTCTCTGCTCGGGCTGCCCAACGTCGGGGCGACGACGCCCCAGAGCCTGTGGTCGGTCTACGACCAGCCGCCTGCCTACCGGGGGGCCGGCCAGTCGATCGCCGTCTTCGGGTCGGGGGCGAGCGCCGGGACGCGGACCGACCTGGCCCAGTTCGAGCACGCCAACGGCCTGCCGGCGGTGCCGGTGACCGTCCACGACGTCGGGCCGGGGTCGTTCACCGACACCTCGGGGGCCGTCGAGTGGGACATCGACACCCAGGCGTCGACCGGGATGGCCCCGGACGCCAGCGGGCTGACCCTCTACTTCGGCGACAACCTGGTGGACGCGACGGTCGCCGACCTCTTCACGACCTGGGCCAACGACCCGAACGGCCCGGCCCAGGCCAACGCCTCCTTCGGGGAGTGCGAGCGGACCCCGCTCGACCCGGTCCTCCTCCAGCTCCCGGGGAACGTCAGCCAGGACCCGACGGGAACCCTGGGCATCGCGCTGGGGAACAACCTCGAGCCGGTGGCCGAGCAGACCCTCCGCCAGGCGGCGATCGAGGGCCGGACGCTGTTCTCCTCGACCGGGGACACCGGATCTTCGTGCCCGGTGCTCGTGCTCCCGACCATCGGGGCCGGGAACGGCGTCCTCAACCAGGTCGTCCCGCTCACCTCCTACCCGGCGTCGAGCCCGTACGCGGTGGCGGTCGGGGGGACCGTCCTCTACACGACGGGGGCGACACCGGACGCCCGCTTCGCCGAGTACGCCTGGACCTTCACCGGCGGGGGCGACAGCCTGCTGATCGACGCCCCGGCCTACCAGCAGGGCACTCCGGGCCTTCTCCTCCCGTGCGTGGCTACGCCCGACGGCCAGCTGACGAACCTCGGCCAGCCGTGCCGGGGCGTGCCCGACGTCGCCGCCCAGTCGGGCGACGTCCTGACCAACGGCTACGCGATCGTCGCCGCCGGGGCGCCGTCCCAGGGCGGGGGGACGAGCCTGTCCTCCCCCCTCTGGGCCGGGATGTGGGCGCGGGTCAACCAGAGCGCCGGGGGCCCGGGGTACGGCTTCGCCAACGAGACGCTCTATCGCCTGGGCCGCAACGACACGACCCGGGCCCGGGACTTCTTCGACGTGACCCTCGGGGTCAACGGGCTCTACGCCGCCCTGCCCGGCTGGGACTACGTCAGCGGCTTCGGGACGCCCGACGTCGCAAAGATCATCGCCGACGCCCGCTGAGGTCTGGCGGGCCTACAGAGTCCCGGGCTCGGCGATCCACCGGCTGTCGAAGTCGAGGACCTCGGCCAGACGATCGTAGTGATGGTCGTAGTGGAGGACCCCGATCCCGGCGTGCTGAGCGGCGGCGGCGATGAGCACGTCGGGCAGCTTGACCCGGTGGTAGCCGGCGCCCCGGTCGCTGAGGTCGCGGAGCGCGGCGATGGCCGTCCGCTGCACCGAGACCGTTACCGGAACGTCGCGGAGGGTCGCCTCCCCGACTTCGAGCTCCCGAAGCTCGTGAGCGTTGCGGGCGCTGTAGAGCAGCTCGAGGGTCGTGATGGAGCAGGTCACGATCTGGTGGGACCGGACCGCCGCGGCCCACTCGTCGCGGAGGCTCGGATGGTGAACCCGGACGCGGGCGGAGGTGTCGGCGAGGTAGGTTCGGCCGCCGTAGGCGGCCGTATTCACGGCTGACCCCAGCCGAGCCGTTCGATGTCGGCGAGGACGTCGCGGTCGTAGCCCGGGTCGGTCGAGGTCGATCGCCGGACCAGACGCTCGATCGCCTCGGCGTCGCGCTGGTGGTCCTCCACGAGGGCTTGAGCGCCGCGGATCGCCAGATCATGAACCAGCCGCGCAGTCGGAGTGCCCGGCTTGACCAGCGCTCCAGCCCGATCGAGCGCCTCGGCCAGAGCCGGATCCTTCGTCACGGGGATGCGGTCGTGCGCCGTGGGCACGCCATCACAGTAGCACCTCGGTGTGCCACCAGATGTCAGTCCGGCGAGGCCGGGGCGACGGGCGCCTGGATCCGGGCCATCACCCGGACGAGCTTCCAGAAGAGCCAGCCCCCGGCGCCGATCACGACGAGGCAGAGGAACAGGCCCTCGAGGTTGGAGGCGAGGATGAGGAGCAGGCAGAAGTAGAGGACGATCAGGGCGACGAAGACCTGGAACCCGAGGACCGCCCAGTAGCGCCCCCGCGACATCCCCCAGGCCCCGATGCCCATCACCACCGAGAAGCTGAGGATCCCGGGCCCCGGCCGGTGCGCCCCGATCTTGAGCCCGGCGGCGTAGCCGACGAGATTGACGAGACCGAGCAGTCCGGCCACCCCGATCGCGACGAGGAGGGCCGCCGGGCGCTCCCCCGGGCCGAGCGGCTCGAGACCGGCGCGGACAGCGGCGGCCCGTTGCTCTGAACGGGATTCTTTCGGAGCCGGATCGGGTCCTCGGGAGGGCCCGGCGGCGGCGGCGGGCGGGCCGGGTTCGGCCGGGGTCGGGGTCGGGGTAGCGGTCGGGGTCGCGGTCGGGGTCGGGGTCGCGGTCGGGGTCGGAGTCGGGGCCGGGGTCGGGGTCGGCCGGGGCTTGCGGCTACCGGACAACCGAGCCCTCCGGGACCGTCGGGGGCGGGGCCGGGATGCGGCCGGGCCGGGGGGCGGTGGCCCGGAGGGCGCGGGCCGCGGCGGCCGGGTCGGG